>NZ_JAKUHE010000008.1:0-300266 GCF_022664315.1 Bacillus cereus group sp. BfR-BA-01309 | reverse complement strand
CCACTACCATTGTTTGGTGGCTTTGTATTTCCTTCACCACTACCATTGTTTGGTGGCTTTGTATTTCCTTCACCACTACCATTGTTTGGTGGCTTTGTATTTCCTTCGACACTACCGTTGTTTTGCGGCTTTGTATTTCCTTCACCACTACCATTGTTTTGCGGCTTTGTATTTCCTTCGACACTACCACTGTTTGGCTCACTTTGCTTTTGATCTTCTGATTTCTTTAATTCTTCTTGTTTCTTTTGCTTTTCTTTTTGCTTATTTTCACTCGGCTGTTCAGTTGTATTTGCTATTTTCGTATTTAGAGACGAATCACGCTTCTCACCTTTAATACGTAATTCGCTACCTTCTTGAACCACACTGTTAGGCATTTTAAATTGCGATTTATCTGTAGTAAACTTACTCATCATTTCTTTAAAAATCAATTGAGCAATTTTCGTATTTTTACTACTAATATAATCATCTTTACTATCCTTTGTATATCCGGTCCATACAGCCATCGTATATTGTGGTGTATAACCAGCAAACCAACTATCACGAGTTGCACTTTCTGGTAGATTATATTGTGCTATTTGTTCTAAAGAATAGTTTGTTGTACCTGTTTTACCCGCTATATCTAAAGAACTTATATTAGCTGTTGTACCTAATCCAGATGAAACAAAAGTACGAAGCATATCAGTAATCATATATGCTGTAGAATCCTTCATAACTCGTTTTGGCTTTTGCTCAAAGTTTTTTGATGTACCATCTGGATAAACGATTTTCTTAACAAAATGTGGTTTCGTATACTTACCATCATTACCAAATGCCGCATAAGCGCCTGCAATTTCAGTTGGTGACGCTTCATTTGTACCAATCGCTGTTGATTCGGTCGGTGCTACATTAAATGTAATACCTAGCTTTTCAGAGAAAGCTTTTGATTTATTAATTCCTACTTCTTTTGCAGTTTTAATAGCCGGGATATTTCGGGAAGTTTTCAATGCATCACGCATTGTAATTGGTCCTAAATGCTTTCTATCAGCATTTCTAACTTCTTGTCCCGTTGAGTACTTAAATGGAGAGTCATCAATTTGATGGTAAGTAGCCCATTTTAAATATTCAATTGCAGGAGCGTAATCAAAAATTGGTTTCATCGTTGAACCTGCTGAGCGATTTAATTCAATTGCTATATTATGCCCTTTAAATACAGCTTTATTTTCACCACGTCCGCTACCAATTGCACGAACTTCTCCAGTTTTCGTATCCATAAATGTGAAAGCCCCTTGGAATTTCTCATTTGGATAATTAATAATATTTTCATTTAAAAGCTTGTCCGCAAAATCTTGTGCCTTTGGATCTAATGTTGTATAAATTTCTAAACCGTCAGATCCAATATTAGCATCTGGCAACTCTTTTTCAACTTCTTTCACAACCGCATCCATAAAAGCAGGATATGGCATTTCTTTTTGTTCAGTTGCTTTCTTAAGTCCTTCTGTTACTGGCACTTTTGATGCTTCTTCCATTTCTTTTTTTGTAATATAACCATGTCGATTCATTAATTCAAGTACAACATTTCTTCTTTCTGTTGCTTTTTTGATATTTTGTTCTTTCGTTGGATCATAGCTATTAGGCGCTTTCATTAAACCCGCAAGCATCGCAACTTCTGGTAGTGTTAAATCTTTCAATTCCTTACCATAGTAATTTTGTACTGCTGTTGCGATTCCGTATGAACGGTTGCCTAAGTAAACTTTATTTAAATACATTTCTAAAATTTCATGTTTTGAATACTGTTGTTCTAGCTTATACGCTAAATATATTTCTTGTACCTTTCTCTTTGACGTTTTTTCCATTGATAAGAAATAATTTTTAATAACTTGCTGTGTAATCGTACTTCCACCTTGAGAGCCGTAATCCCCTTTTAGGCTGACTAAAACTGCACGTGTAGTACCTTTAAAGTCAACGCCTCTATGCTCATAAAAACGTGCATCTTCTGCCGCTAAAAATGCATTTTCTACTAATTTAGGAATTTGATCATACATAATATTTGTTCGTTTTTCTTTCCCATATTCATATATCAATTTCCCATCTTTATTATAAATTTTTGAGGATAACGGATTAACAAGTTTTGTTTTCTCAAGTTTTGGCGCATCCTTAATCATAACGAAAAAAGTAGCAACCCCTGCGACTAACCCTACAATACCAAGTAATAAACAACTAATTAAAAACTTACGAAAAAATGATGTTTTACCTTTTGGTTTTTGTTTTTTAGCTGCTAGTTGTTTTTTCTTTTTAACTTGTCGTCGCTCCTCTCGAGAACGATAATTTTCTGACATGCTACTTTCTCCTGCCTTTCAATTCTCCTGTTGATTTACTTAAAATTATTGAGGTTACCTTCAGAAATATACTTATATTTAAAAAGTGTGCTAATCAGAAACAGTACATAGTTTTATAATCTATAGATTATAAAACTTAGATTAACTCTTGAACTAACTATTCCATCTCTATTCTGTATAATAATGCTGTCCCTTAAAGCAAGAAAATTGTGAGCTGTTCCTCATCTCTTTGCACTTTATCTAATATTTGTAATAGTGAGTTCTTACATTACTCGTCTAATATAATGGTTCTTGTTAGCATAATCGTAATGAAAAGAATGTAAAAAACGATTCTTTTGATGTAAAAAAAGAATCGACTTCTAATTTTCCTAATAAAATGTTCCCCACTGTGTTATCACTATAATGAATATCTTTCTCCTCAATTTCCCCCAAGAGTCATACCGGTATCCACTTGATTCTCTGTAATTGGTGAATACTTGACTAAATCATATTTTGTACAAGTGAAAATATCGCCTAATTTGTCAATTGGATCTTGTAGTAAAAATGCCCCTGCAATTAGAGCCTTAAAGGTAGATGCATAAACAAACCGTTCGTAAGGTAATCGATAGGGAACTGCCCATTTTGTATCAGCGTCGATTGGATAGTAACCCAGTCAAGCGTCGAACTTTTCTCAAGTTGCGTGAGTGCTCAATGAGGCGTATGATTTGCATATTTAGTTTTCTCTACTTTTTCTTTTGCTTCCATCTAAAATGATTCACCTGTAAAAAGTTTTACACTTGCAAGACTTAAACTTAATACTTCAACACACATCCCTATTTTTAACATCCTTGTACTTTTCAAGATAATCAGTCCTTTCGTGTTTAGCAGTACTTAAAATAGATGTCAAACCAGGCTCAATGTATCATGTTTGGGCACTAAGTTTTTAGGATTACATTTAATAGACAATTTAAGTAATAAATTTGTTCCACTTAAATATGAGGAAGAAATTCAAGTTTTTATAGTAACGGAACCGAAACTTTAATAGGGGTACAACAACGAGAAATGGAATTTCATAGAAAATCCAATCTTAGCTTGATAGACATGTAATACCATCAGCGTTTTGGAACATTATCATGCTAAGCGAAAAAACTCACTTTTCATCTTTTTTCAGATAAGAAGTGAGTTTTTTCGTTTTGGTGTATTTATTTTTCCTAACTTGATGGTGACCAGTTTTTACCCATATAGACGTAATTTTTTACTTTTCTGTAATAGTTACAAATTCAACGGCTCCCTTCCCCTCAGTGCCTAAAGCCGTATTCAATTTATTTATTTCCTTTGTTAATTCTGGTTCTTTCCCCTGGTTGACTAAATTAAGATTCCCAAAAGATTTATTAAAAGATAGAAATTGTCTTGTTTTTTCTTTCCCATTTATTTCTTTAAATAAAGTATCATCTACAATTATTAGGATTTCATTGGATCCACCACGATATGGCGCTAGCCATACATCACCTTCGTACTTAGTACTCATTTTTTTCCCGTCATATGTTATTTCTTTTAAGTCCTTATATTCTTTATTTGCAAATATGATAGTTTCATATTTTCCTATTTTTGGTAAATAATCAAAAGGGACTGAAGATAGAAGCCCCTCGTCATTATCCCTTTCACGTATGAGCCCTTTTTTATTCATTTTTTCAGCAGTTGTTCTACTAATAAATAGTAAATTACTAGGAGTATCTGCCCCAGCATCCCCAAACTGTGTCGGGAGCTTTAAGTTGAGCTTGTTATTATCTATAGACCCTTCTTTTAATTGATATAAGTCTTGCGAGGTTGTTATATCTTTGTACAAGTCTATTATAGAGTTTCTTGCTTGTTCGTTTATCTCTCCTACTTCTATTGAAATTCCATTTGCCGGAGAGTCTTTTGCACCAAATAATGAACATGCTCCTAATATCGTAATCGAAATACCAGCTACTATTAAAAATCCAATTCTTTTTTTCAATCTATATTCTCCTTCTTTTAATTATATTTGAATTAAAAAATCGTTTTATACATTTTTTTCAAGTATTGAGATCGAACAAAGTAAAAGTATATAATTTGTAAAACTAAGAAACAAACCAATACTATAACGGAACTACCCAAGACTGAAAAATCAGCTAACTTTTGCAACGCCATAAAAGCTACGGCACTATGTGTAATTGCTATTACAATGGGTAAAAAGAATAGTAATGCAAGTTGACGTGTCACAATTTTCTTTAATTCAGGTTTACTTAAACCAACTTTTGCTATCATTTTATATTGCTGCTGATTTCGTTCTAAGTCCGTATATAATCGGAAATATAAAAAGCTTGCAGCAAATGTAAAGAAAACAATACCTATTAATACACTCATGATAGATGCAAGTCCAAAACCTTGCTTCATAGCTATCCATGTAAAAATTAAAGCCGAAAATTGATATGATTCGTTGTATACCGAAGGATCATTTATATCTTTATTCCCTTTCTGTAAGGAAGCCAAGATTTTTCCAGCAACTTTTTTTGTTTTCTCCCAATCTTTCACAACAAAACCATTGATGGTGAATTGACCGTAGTGACTCTCTGGATCCACAATCATTTGATTATATACAGTATCCGGAATAATAATTGTCGTTATGTTTGTATCTTGTAGTTCTTTTGGCGTTAGTATTTTATTTACATGCATAGCTTTTTTTATATTTCCATGCAACAATTGAAAGTTATTTCGATTAGATTTTGTATTAATAACTTTTCTTGATGGTATGACAAAACTATCATTATCATCTTTTAAGCTTTCTTTTTCAAAACCAAATGCCTCAGCTAACTTATTATAATCATTTATTTTTATAACACTTAATAAAATATTACTGTCATAAATGGTATCCGAAATTTGTTTAATTGAATAAGTCACCCGTTTGAAATTAAAACCGCCATCATTGAGTTCACTTTCAATCGTTTTTATATGCTCTTTTTCTAAATTGTTATTATTATAAGACCGATAAGAAAATGCAAAAGGGCTATCCGATTCAGCCATGGATGAGTTACCTAAACCCATACAAGTCCCCACTGCAGTGAAGGCAACAGCAGATATAATAGTGACCATAAAAAACATTTTTGCATTATCTTTTAATTGATATACTAAATCTGAGATGGTGAGAATGTTTGTTTTCTTAAAGAAAATATTTTCCTTTTTCTTTAATACACGTAACACATACACACTGAGTTGTGTAAATAAGAAGTACGTTCCAAGTACAACAAAGCTCACCCCTATCGCCATCATGAATAATACATATTTCACATCCTTGTAATGAATTGCGTTAACACTATGGAAAACAGCTGTATATCCTAATCCAATACAAATTAATGTGAACAAAGATAGCCAAAGGGATGCTTTTGGTTCAGGCTTTGGCTTTTCTTCTGCTTTTATTAATTCTACTAATTGCTCTACATTTACTAGTCGAGAAGTGAAAATTGAAATAAGTAAAAATAATAAGAAGAAAGCACCAAATGTTATTCCAATTGCTTTAAAGGGCATGTAAAATGGGAGTCCTTTATCAATCATTAGCAGATTGTTGCTCATAATTAAGATAAACTTTGAGAACGCCATTCCAATTGTAATTCCTGTTAAAATAGAAGTGATTCCAATTATTATATTTTCAATAAATACTAATTTATTCAACTGTGAACGTGACATCCCATGTAGCATTAGAATTCCAAAATCTTTTTTTCTTGTTTTTAAAAATGCACTTACAGAATATAGGATAAAGAAGAATGAGAAGAAAAATATTAACCCCTGTGATATCTTTAATCCTGACTTTGCAAATGTATTGATTGTTACACTGGCAGCAAGGTCACCTTGTAAATTAGGATGAAATGCAAGTAATGCATAAGTAAAGAAAATCATAATAGCAAACGTACTACTTAAAAAATGAGCCAAATATGTTCGTTTACTTCGAATGACGTTATTAAATGCGAACTGTCGAAAAGTCATTTGCATTTCCTCCTAATAATGCTAGAACCTCTAGGATTTTTTGATAGAATACTTTGCGATTATCGCCACAATAAATCTCATTGTATAACTGTCCATCTTTGATAAACACAATGCGATCACAATAACTTGCAGCCATTGCATCATGTGTCACTAACATCATCGTTGTGCTATTTTCTTTATTAAGCCTTGTCAACAATTCCATCACATCACAAGCAGATTTTGAATCCAGATTTCCTGTAGGCTCATCCGCAAGTAATAATTTTGGATTATGAATAGTAGCTCGTGCAATTGCTGTTCTTTGTGCCTGGCCACCAGAAATTTCATACGTACGCTTATCTAATATTTCAGTTATCCCTAGTTTTTTAGCAATAGCTTCCACTTTCCCTTCCATTTCTCTAGGGCTTACACCATCAAGTGTAAGTGGAAGAACAATATTTTCTTTCACTGTCAATGTATTAAGGAGATTAAATGATTGAAAAACAAACCCTAATTCACGTCTTCGAAATAAAGACAACTGATCTGGAGATAACAGATATGGATTTTCTCCATGAATTAATACTTCTCCTGACGTTGGAGCATCTATAGTAGAAACCATATTTAATAGCGTTGTTTTACCACTCCCAGATGGTCCCATAATCCCTACAAATTCACCTTTGTTTATTTTTAAATCAATATGGGATAATGCTGTATAAGAAATTTTCCCAGGATAAACCTTCCCTAAATCTGAAACATGTAGTATCTCCACAAGTATTTCACCTTCCATTTCTCTTTTCGATACATGAAGTGTAACCTATATTTAGTATGTCCCCTATCGATTTCCCTAACATTTATCTAACAAGTTTGTAAGATTCAAAAGAAAAAAACCGATGAATAATCTTTCTTTCATCGGTTAACGAGAGGCATATGGGAATACGATTCTAACTTTTGTTCCCTTACCTACCTCAGATTCTAGCTCAATCTTATGATTTAATTTTTCACATACTTCTTTAACAAGATATAACCCCATTCCCGTAGACTCCTTAAATTTCCTACCATTTTCTCCCGTATAAAATGGATTAAAAACACGTGGCAAATCAGCGGTAGGAATGCCCACTCCATAATCTCTTACTTCCAAAATAATTGCTCGTCCTTTTGAATACGCCGATACTATTACTTTCCCTTTCTTACTTGATGAATATTTAATTGCATTTGACAGTAGTTGATTAAGTATAAATCGAAACCATTTCTTATCTGTTTCTACAATAAGACTCGGATCTACTTTTACTTCTGGATACACATAACTACGTATAAACAGACGTTTATTTTCATGAATAACAGAATCAAGCATTCTCAATAATTGCAATCGTTCTACATGAAAATCCTGTTCAAATGTTTCTAAACGAGCAACATATAAGACCATTTCTAGTCCTTTTTTGATTCTTTCCGTTTCTTCATTAATACTGTCAAATCGTGAGTCTTCTGCATCTTGTGTAATTAACTCAATAACAGAAATAGGTGTTTTCATTTGATGAACCCATTGATTC
Source organism: Bacillus cereus group sp. BfR-BA-01309 (assembly GCF_022664315.1). NCBI lineage: Bacteria > Bacillati > Bacillota > Bacilli > Caryophanales > Bacillaceae > Bacillus > Bacillus cereus group sp. BfR-BA-01309. The sequence goes on along the minus strand of NZ_JAKUHE010000008.1, from coordinate 292,447 downwards.
ATAAAAGTCATTTGCTCTTGTTGTTTTCGTTCCCATTTTTTTAATTGGTTTTGATAATATTGATATTGAGATTGTAGTAATGTTTCTAAGGCCATTGATAATGGAGTCAAATCACTATCTTTTATTGACTCATTTAAAGTTTCCATTGGTGTTGATAGACGTTTGTAGAATGAACGATGACTATAATAACGATATATTAAATAACCCATTAATAAAAAAACACCCAAAAACACAGAATATAATGCTGTCAAAACATGTGGATAACCATCAAACCAATATATAAAAAGAATGATAAGCAATTGGGCAAATGTATAAAAAATAAGTGGAATATGTTCTTGTAAAAATAATTTCATTATTCCTTTCCTTCCTTTTTCCAAGTAGCATGCAAACGATATCCAGCACCACGAACCGTCTCCAATGCGTTTTCGATACCTAAATCTTGCAGTTTCTTTCTAATTCTACCTATATTTACACTCAATGTATTTTCGTCTATATATGAACTATCCCATAATTGTTCTAAAATCACTTCACGTTTTACAAGGAGCGGAGACTTTGTTATCAATATCTCTAATAAAGTTGTTTCTTTTCTAGTAAGTAGAATTGTCTTATCATCTAATTGAAGTTCCATTCTTTCTGGGAACAGGAATAATCCCGATTGCTCAACTATTCGTTCTTTTACTTTAGGAGCATATTCACCGTATGCTCTTCTGAGTTGACTACGAATTTTAGACATTACAACCTCATAATAAAAAGGTTTTGTAATGTAATCATCACCACCATTTTCTAAAGCCATAACTTGATCCATCTCTCCACTCCTTGCAGATAGAAATACAATTGGACAAGTAGAAATAGCTCGTATTTTACGACACCAATAATAACCGTCAAAATTAGGTAAATTCACATCTAATAGCACTATATCTGGTTTTATCTCTTGAAATATATCTAAGACATTTTCGAAGTCCTCTATAATAACACTTTGATATCCATATTTTTTAATATGAGTTCCCAGTAATTCAGCAATTTTCATATCATCTTCTACAATCATGATTGTATTCATTTCGTAATCTCCTTTAATTTAGGGGTAATTTTTAAAGTTCATTTGTTATTTAATATTTTACTTATGTAAAAAGATGATATCTTACCTCCCCCTTTAAATGCAATAAGTATCCAATAAAGCGTATATTTGTTGTTATTTAATTAATAATTTCAATAGAGATTGTTTCTATCTTTTTCTTTACTTAAGTAGATTCTTTTTAATATACACAAAAAGACCGTCACAGTATTGTGACGGATACACGGGAAAATATTAATAACTAATTACTATTATTATTTATTTGTCACTTTTAAAGCTTCTAACACTATCTTTGTTGCTTCTGCAATAAGCTTATCATCGTATTTAGCATCCTCTTTATCATGTTTAGAAAGTATCCAATTATTTGGTGATCGAATAATTGCGATATCATTTCGGATTCCATAAGATTCCGAGTCAGTCTTATCAGCTACTTCCCATCCTCCTGGAACTCCAGCACGAATTAAGTTGTCTCCTGTAGTATTCCTTTCATCCAATCTATTAATAAATCCCGTTTCTCAGTTGAAAGTACATCTCCTAGCGTAAAATCCTGAAGACTAGTTGCTAATACTTTTGGGTACTAGTATCATGGGCGTCTCCTGGATGCACTACGTTTAACTCTGATTTAAAACGTTCAGTATTTGTAACGGCATCTCCTATTTCTCTCATTGAGTTTTGGAATTCTCTAGGTCGGCCTAATTGTTTAAGAATAAGATTTTGTGCATTATTATCACTATATTGGAGGGAAGCATCTGCAAGCTCTTTCAGAATCATACCTGTATCAACATTCTTCAATAAAATAAACCCGGTTTATTTCGTATGCAAACCTTTAAATTCCCTACCTGTAGTCTAAAAAAGAAATAACCTCTACTATATAAAATTGATGTTGTATTTTCTTAGCTTGATAGCGATGTGGCAGTATCCCTTTAAGTACTATATAGATAACAAATTATGAACCAAATTTTCTATTTTTGGTACATTAAATTTATAGAAGATAGATAATAACATAATTTTCTCAATAAGTAATATTCTTATTTCAATACAAAATTATTACAATTAATGCTATATCTGTATTAAGGGGACCATTTTAGTTAATTAGGGAGAAAAATTGTAAAAATGATATGGGAGGAATGAAAAATGTCATTGAAAAAAAAGTTAGGTGTTGGAGTTGTTTCAGCCGCTCTTGGTTTATCTTTAATTGATGGGGGGAACATATGCATATTTTAGCGATCAAGTTGTAACAAATAATACATTTGCTGCAGGTACATTGGATTTAGCTATGCAACCAACTACTTCACTTAACTTAGAAAATTTAAAACCTGGGGACAAAATATTAAAGAAATTCAATTTAAAAAATAGTGGTACATTAGATATTAAAGATATCATGATGAAAATAGACTATACTGTAAATGACGTAAAACAAAATAATACTACAGAAGATTTCGGTAAACATATTAAAGTACAATTTCTTTGGGATTGGGATCCTGCAAAAGGCCCTGCATACGAGACAACCCTTGCAGAACTAAAATCACAAAGTTCAGAGATTGTCTCGAAAAAAGTATTTCATTCTAAGTGGACTGAAACAGGGGGGTAAACCTGGGAAAATGGATTGGTTTTGGATAAAGTTTATATTTGAGGATAACGGAACAGATCAGAACGTTTTCCAAGGGGATAGTATTGCGCTAAAAATGGAGTTCCAAGCCAATCAAACAGAGGGAAAAGAAAGATAATATTACAAAAGTATTATTGGGAAAATGTAAAACTGAGCTTGTAATTTTTTATAATTTGTAAAATTGACCATCAAATATCCATATAAAAAACCAGTGATATCATTACAAGTGTATAATATCACTGGTTTTTTGAGTATAACATTTTATATGTTTTGTAAAACTATTTTTCTTTCGGAAGTACAATTCTTTTATACAATTGAACTGTAATCAAGTAGTAAATTAAGTAAATCACTACGAAAATGACAAGTGGCAACCAAATTCGAAAATACGGATCAATCAAAAGCGGACCGAACATATTCATACCAACTAATACGTGAACAATACCCACAATTGCTGGGACTAAGAATACAAAGAATAACTCTTTATAAATTGATTGTGTTAATAACTCTCGGCGAACACCGATTTTACGAAGCATTTGATAACGTGTACTATCTTTGGATGCACCGGATAGAATTTTAAACATTAAGCAGCTTGCCATCATTGCTAAAAATGCAACTCCAACGAAAAAACCCATAAACATTAGTCCGCTGGCAAAATTATGACTCACAATATACGCTTGATACTTACTATCCAATTCTTCCGCTTTCACATTTTTATATTTTGCTATCTGTAATTCATCAAGTTTTTTCCATTCTTTTATGTATGATCCAAAATCATCTGTTTTCCCCATAAACACAGTACTTTCTTTACCCTTCATACCATCATATATGTTTTGATCTACAATTTTCATTTCATAATCAGGATACATATAATCTGGCTGGATCGTTCTGAAAGCCTGGATCCATTGTTTTGTGTTCGTCTCTCTTTGAACCTTTTTTATTGAAAATGCACCAATGGGTATTTCCTCTGAAACTTTCTCTATTTTCATACCTTGCAAGAAAGGGCGATTTTTTTCTACATCTTCTTTAAGATAATAAACATACCTATCATCAACTTTGTAATGATATTCATGTTTTTCTTGAAATAAGATACCACCCAAAATTTTCTTTTCTTCCGCTGTTGGATTATGAACGACTGAATCGTAAATTCGCATTTGATCTGTCATTTTTAGGATGTTGTTTTTAAATGCCATACCACAAGCAATTCCACCAGCACCAAGAGCCACTAAGATTGCTACTGTTGCAAGCACATTTGTTAGACCATTAATGCGGAAATTTAATTGTGCAAAAGTAAAAGCATTTAGTCCTTTTTCACTATGTTTTTTATTACTCTTTAGCTTGTTAAGCATAACTGGGAGAAGTGATCCAAATATAAGGTAAGTACCAACGGTTGCTGTGATTAATCCAACGACCATTAATCCCAAAACAATTAGCGAATTTGCATGAGAAATATAAATCAGTGATGCATAACCAATACCTAATAAAAGAATACCAAGGAATGCAACTACAACTGTCATTTTTCCTTTTACGGCGACACGTTCTGTTTGTGCATCTGCATGTACAAGTTGCAGTACAGAAATACGCGATAATTTAATACTATTCATAATTGCTGATAATATAAATAGTGCAAAGAAGAAGACGCAAGTAATAACGATAGATGGCGGATAAAATGCTTTATAACCTTCACCAGTAAACTCGAGTTGTTTCATTAATAACTGACCGATACCTTCTGCAAGTCCTACACCAATTGTAATTCCAATCAAAAGAGATGTGGCACCTAATATGATTGTTTCGATAAACATAAGTAAGGTAACTTTATGCTTTTTTGCTCCTAACATCATATACATACCAAATTCTTTTTGGCGAAGAGCTGATAAGAAAGAGTTTGCATATAAAATATAGAAAAATGTGATAACCGCTAACAAAAAGGAACCAATTTTAAATACAGACACAATATCCCTAATAGAAGAGTTAGATTCAAGGAACGTTTTATTGGATGCTAGCGTTTGAAACATATAAAAAGTCGAAATAGAGACAATAAGACCAACAAGTAAAACAATATAATCTCGCAACTTACTTTTTAGGCCTGACATGGAAAGCTTAAATAACATGATTGAACTTCCTTCCTTACGCTTTTTGTGTGCCTAAGTTTGCAAGCACATCTAAAATTTCTTTATAAAACTCTTCACGTGTACCACCACGGTGAATTTCTTTATATAGCTCACCATCCTGAATGAATAAAATACGCTGACAGTAACTTGCACTATATGGATCGTGCGTAACCATCATAATAGATACGCCTTGTTCTTTATTTAAGTTTGTCATCGCATCCAGTAAACTTGCTGCATTTTTAGAATCAAGAGCTCCTGTTGGCTCGTCCCCTAAAATAATTGCAGGCTCATGTACTAAAGCACGCGCTGCTGCTGAACGTTGTTTCTGTCCACCAGATGCTTCAGATGGATACTTTTGAAGTATTTTTGTGATTCCTAACATACCTGCCACTTTTTCTACTTTCGGTCCAATGTTACGTGATGAAGCACCTTGAAGTGAAAGTGGAAGTGCAATGTTTTCATAAATAGATAAGTTTTCAAATAAATTAAAGTCTTGGAAGATGAATCCTAACTTTTGTGAACGGAAATCTGAAAGCTCACCTTGCTTCATTTTCGTAATATCCGTACCCGCAATTTCAACAACGCCGCCCGTTGCTTTATCTAACGTTGAAATTACATTTAATAATGTCGTTTTACCAGAACCAGATGGTCCCATAATTCCTACAAACTCCCCCTCTTGAATTGAGAATGATACGCCTTTTAACGCGTGTGATTGGTTCTCACCTTTTTTACCGTACACTTTTTGAACGTTTTTCACGTCTACAACTGGTTTCGTCATATATATCCTCCTACGTTTGTTTTTTCATTTCTTTAAAATAAGTTGCTGTTCATATTTGCTACTAACAAAATAGTCATGTTGCATCTACCTTTTCCATAAGGCTGTCACGATGTATCCAATTGAAAGCTGTAAAGAAAATTTTATTTTAATTTCTCCACTCACCACATCGCTTTGAATACATACATGATAAACTATAAAAATTAGGAAACACCCTGAAAAAAACCTTAAGAATTCTTAAGGTTTTAAAAAAAAGCTTATGGAACGTGTAATTCCATAAGCCAATCTATTTGATTGGATGTTCAACAATAAAGGATATCCAACCTTCTTTATATTCTGCATATATATTACCATGATGAAGTTCAACAATTCTTTTTGAGATAGCAAGTCCCAGTCCATTTCCTTGATCACTTTTTCTTGCCTTATCACCCCTGAAAAATCTTTCAAACAATTTATTAGGGTCGCTAACAGGTGGCTTCTCGACTTTATTCGATACATTCAAAATTGCCTTATTACCTATTAGTTCAAGACATACGCATAATTTCGAAGGTTTTATGCTGTACTTTATCGCATTCATAAACAGATTTTCATAAACACGTACCATTTTTTCTACATCCATGAAAATAGGTATTGTTTCTTCCGTTATTGATTTTTGAACAATTAAACTTTCCTTTTCAAATATAGGAGTATATTCTCCAACTATTTGCTCCAACAAACCTGATAAATCGACTTCATTAAAGTTTAACTTAGCATCGATGCCTGATAAACGAGTATATTCAAACAGTTCATCAATTAAATATTTCAATCTCTTTGATTTTAAATACGTGGTTTCAAGATATTCCTGTAATTGTGTGTTACTGTTGTATTGCCCTCTTTTTAATAAATCTATATAGCCAATAATAGATGTTAACGGTGTGCGTAAGTCATGAGATACATTGGTTATGAGTTCATTTTTTGTACGTTCTAATCTTCTTTCTTGTTCAAATGTATTTTCCAATTCCTTGGACATATAGTTGATATTTTGAGCAAGTTGGGTCAATTCGTCCTTCCCCTTAATCCCAATTGTCAAACCCAGTTTTCCATTTGCAATAACATTTACATTATCCGAAATGAGCTTCAAATAGGCTATTTTCTTTCGAACCAATATTAAAAAAATTATTATAAAGTTAATGATTGCGAACGCGAATAAGAACAACAATGCTAAATTGAATTCAAACATACCAAACTCTTCATATTTTACAAATAATGGATCTACGACATCTACCAAAATGAGGATTGTTAAACCAAATGAAATAAAAAAACTAACTGCAACAGCACCAAGAAGTTTTATAATGATCTTATTTCTGAAACTAACATTCTTCATATTTTATACCCAATTCACCAAACAGTTTTAATATAAATGGGATGTTTAGAATCTTCTTCAATTTTGTCTCTTATTTTTGTAATATGCACCATGACGGTATTATCTGATTTATAAAAAATCTCTTTCCAAACTGATTCATATATTTTTGCTACACTCAAGACAATCCCTTTGTTACGGGCAAATAGTTCGAAAATATCAAACTCTTTTGGAGTTAGCCTTGTTTCCTTTTCCCTTACCCATACTTGACGAGTATCTGTATTCACGGTTAAGTCACCAATTTCTAGAATGCTTTTATTATGTTCTATTGACGTATTGTATTTTTTAAACCTTCTTAATTGCGATTTTACCCTAGCAATTAATTCTAATGGGTTAAACGGTTTTGATAAATAATCGTCTGCACCAGAGGCTAGACCCTTTTGTCTATATCCTCAGGTTTTGCAGATAGCATAATGATAGACATATTGCGATTCTCTCTAATCTTCATGCAAGCTTCAATACCATCCATATTTGGCATCATAATATCTAAAATAATAAGATCAAATTCCTTTTCTTCTAACAATTGTAATGCTTCCATAGCATCTTCAGCTTTTTGAGTTTTCAGACCTTCATTTTCCAAATAAACAGAGATAAGATTTCTAATCTCTTTATCATCCTCAACAATAAGAATTTTTAACTCCATATTATTCCTCCACATTTTTTCTCGTATTGGACAACTAAAGACATAAACAGTTGAAACATTTCTATCTTACTTTCTTCAAATTAATTCCTTAAATTCTTTTGACTCCAATAAACCTTGAAATTGGAAGGGCTGCACCAACTGATTTCTGGTTCATTATATACAAAAATAAGAAAATGAATTATTTTCATACTTAATCCACCCACAGGTTTGAATTCATAATTATACACTAGCGTCCAAATCTTAAAAAAAGAGGGAAAAGTTCTTAAGAATTCTTAAGCTTTCTACAGCATTTTGTCATAAGGATATATAGCCACTCTTTAACCAATTTCCATAATATTTTATTACTTAGTATTCAATTGAAAATAATAGTTGATTAAGGTTTAATAACTGCTTACAACACAATTAAAGGCTAAGCTCATCACCACGGATTATAACTGTAAAAGCATGTATGACAACATTTTATTAATAAACATAATAGGGTACAGAAAAACATCCTCTTAGTATAAAATTCTATGATGTATCTAACAAATGAAAGTAGAACCTGCCTTACTATCCCCATCAAGCCAAGTTTTGGTGTTCTATGAACTTTTTCCTACAGAATTAATATTTTGATACGCTTGCCAAATAATTCTTGATGGATAAATATATCTCACCGAAATTTTTTAGCAAACAAATGAAACTCATTTTTAAATAAAAACGCCATCCTTTCTATAGATTTCTATAAAAAGAATGACGCTTTCTATTAATTATAAGCATAAATTCATCTTAGATTGTTGGTAATATAACTAGACTTATTCCCATGCAGCAAATGCTACATAATCTTCTTTACCATATTTGTTTTGATATTCATCTGCGTGAATTATATCAACTTCTCCAACATGGTCTGGCTGAAATCCTGTTCCATCTCCATTATCAATAGGTTTCACTAGAGAAACTAGCATAAGCCCCGTAACTTCAGATTCTTTAGAAGTTTGCTTCAATGGAAGACCTTTAGATTTAAGATATTGCTTTTGTTTCTCGGTAAGTTTAAGTACTGCTGCTTCTGAAATATCTGTGTTCTTTTTGCTTTGCTCAAGATTGTCCATTTCTAATTGTTTTGTGACTTCTTCTGCCTTACTTTTTTCAAGATTATTCATTTCTTCTGGTTTAGCGGCTTGTTCAATTTTATTTTTTGTAGCCTGTGATTCACTTTTAAGCTCCTCAGCACTTGCATTCATTAAAGAAAAAGTAGATATACCTAATACAGCTGTCAATCCTAAAGCTGACCAACGATACGATTTTTTATTGAATTTTTTAATCATAACAATTCTCCTTTTCAATGCTTTTTTATTTTTACTTAGATTTGCTAAACTAGGCATTTGATAATAATTTGAATAGTGTTCTAATAATGTAATAATTGTATGCCCATATTCGATTTTTTCTTCCGAATTAATAAAGGTAAGAGCCAATGCATCACATGCAATTTCTTGATCTTCGCGCATTGAATAATAGGCATACCAAAGGATTGGATTAAACCAATTTAGTATAAGCAAATGATGCATAAGCCAATTAACCCCAACATCTTTACGTTTAAAATGAGCTAATTCATGATAGAAAATAAACCGTAGCTGATTATCATTTAATCGTTGTATATGCTGTTCACATAATAATATTCTAGGTTTTCTAAATCCAAGGAGTGTCGGACTAGCAATCTTGCCGGCTAATTGCAAAGGAATATCCTCTTTTATAGACATCGTTTCTTTACAACTTTTGAAAATATTTAAAATTCTTTCATCTGTTATAATTGGTTGCTTTTGTATGTATAAGTATAAACGTCTATTTGCAATTAGTGTTAAAGTCCCTAAACAAAAAACACCTAGCATCCATACATATAAACAGATTTCATATATTGATATGTGTTTGGAACCCGATTCAACTGGTGATTTATTGTAATCACTTGAATTAACAGTATACTTCGCAGGTTCATTCATCACTTTTAAACCAGAAACATTCGCTTCCTTCTGAATTAGAGAAGTAGAAGTTACATATCCATGTGAAAGTATGGAGTATAGGCTATAAGAACTATCCGGTGACCAAGGTAAAAGTAATCTTACAATCAGAATTAACCATAGTGCGTAATGCCACCTTGCCGTTAATTGATTCCTTAGTAGAACTTTGATACATAAGATAAAACCAACCAATATACTAGCCATAATAGTAGTTTCTAACAGCCAATCAAAAAAAGTAGAGAGATACGTTTGTATTAACACATTTATCATAATTATGATCCCTCTTTTTGATTACTTTTATCATCTAGAATACGTTTGAGCTCATCGATCTCTTTTGAAGATAGCTTTTCATCTTGTAAAAAATTAACAAGCAACGGTTTCAAAGCAGCACCGTAAAAACGCTTAATAAAAGATTTAGTTTCTACCTGTAAATATTCATCTTGTGAGATTAAAGGACCATACATGTACGTTCTTCCTATTTTCTGCTGAGAAAAAACAACTTGTTTTTGAACTAACCTATTGATTAATGTTCTAACTGTTTTTGGATTCCAATCCATTTGTCCTTCAAGAGCTTGAATTATTTCATTTGCTGTTTGTGGAGATTTTGACCAAAGGACTTTCATTACTTCTAACTCAGCTTCAGATATCTTAGGTATTTTTTTCACGTTTCCAATTTCCTCCTCCCTTTGATTACGAATGTAATCCTGAAGTTTATACTACATTTGTAATCTTAAATTTGCAATCCCTATTTTAATATCGGAATAAATCACTTGAAATAGGGATATCATTAAATAAACATAAGACTACAAATGTAATCTTATGTTTAGATTACATTTGTAGTCTCGATTTGTCAATCTCATTTAATATCCCCCTAATACAACATCTCCATATTTTTTAAGTAAATCATTTTACTTTAAATAGTTATGTATATTCTTCGCTTTTTCTTTGCCAGGTAACTTGTAACTTCTCTACAATACAATTCCCTTTATTTAACTATCTATATAGTTGAGATTTTACAGTAAAAATACCTAATCCCCTTTTCCAAAACTGGAAGGGTATCTTCAACTTTTTAATATTATATTTATATAGAATTCGCTCCTTTCTTGAAAACATACTATAAAATTAAATTAATAAATATCATTTAATGAAGGTTCATAATGAATAAAACAGAACTAATTAACCAAGTATCCGAGAAAACATCACTTACTAAAAAAGATGCTACCGCATCTGTACAAGCTGTCCTAGATCAAATTACACAATCTCTTCAAAAAGAGGAATCCGTACAGTTAATTGGATTTGGTACATTTGAAGTACGTGAGCGTTCTGCACGTACTGGGCACAATCCCCAAACGGGCGAAGAAATGCATATCCCAGGAGGAAAAGCACCTGCATTTAAAGCTGGAAAGGCTTTGAAAGAAGCTGTTAAATAAGGCTTAAATTATCTATCTAAAAAAGAATGGAGATTTTTATCTCCATTCTTTTTTAGATTAATCATATATTTTTTTCGGAAAATAATTAACTAGTTTTTTATCATTTTCACGATTTCCATACCCTTCAAACTCTTCTAATCATAGAATTTATTTTTAGATGCTAGGCGTATCAACACTGTGCTTGATACGCCTATTTTTTATGGTTTTCCCTTCGTTTTATCACTACATTTTGTAGACTTATCGAAACTTTTATCGCTACATTTGAGCTTTTTTTCATCACTTTTAAATAGCCAATTTAAGAGAAACAATTGATTGCTTATTGCTTAGTTGAAATTCATGTATGTATTTGTGTCAAAATAAAGTTCCTTCAATACTTTTCTTTTAATAGATGCGTTTACTACACCTAATGTTAAAAGGCTTTTATATACCATGCATTCATAGTGGAGTGTTCAGAACCTGGTAGTGGTTCATTTAAAAGTATAAATCCAAATTTTTCATATAATAGACATGCAGTTTTTAATTCATGCATTGTTTCTAAATAACACTTTTCATAATGTTTAGAGGCAAATGACAAACCTGTTTCCATTAGTTTCTTGGAAATCCCTAAACCTTGTGCTTTTGGACTTAAGTATAACTTTTGTAATTCGCAAACTTTTTCATGTTCGTTAAACGGTGCTATACCAATTCCACCAACAACTTCTCCTTCCATTTCTACTACCCAATAGTTCGCATGTTTTAGAATATTATAATATTGGTGTAGGTCGTTAAGCTGAGGGTCAAAATAAGCTGTTCCAGGAAGCGCTAATCCAAGTAATTTTAATGAATCTTGTATAATTTCTTTTACTTTTGCATTGTCTTCTTTTTTCATTTCTCGAATAATCATATACGATCTCCTTCAATTAGGTTTTAATAAAGATTGCGATAGATTTTTGAAAATGGCAACCCTAAAATGTTGACTAAGTACATATTTCAAGGGTACAGTTATATTAATATTAAATGTGGACTTAGTCAACAAAAGGAGGATCTATGAATAAAAAAATTATTTATGAAATCAGACAATTCAACCGATTTTATACAAAGGTACTTGATTTATTTAATAACCAGATTCTAGATACAGATTATTCATTAACCGAAACACGAATACTATTTGAAATAAGCGAAAGAACAGAGTGTATTGCGAATAATCTAGTACAAGAACTTAATATTGATAGAAGCTATATGAGCAGAATTTTACGTAGATTTGAGAAGGAAGAATTAATAGAAAAAAGAAGCTCAATAAAAGACAGCAGAAAAAACTTTCTCTTTTTGACAAAAAAAGGAGAGGAACTACTAGATATAATTCATATTCAGTCAGATGAACAAATAAATCAATTGTTTAATGGACTAAGTGATAGTGATATTAATGAAATTCGTGTTTCTATGATGGTAATAAAAGACAAATTAGATAAAAATATTAAACAAAAGTAAAAACATGAATGATTTTAAAGAACTAATTGGAGTAGCGTCTCACATTAATCAACTTAACAGAACAGGTTACCCCTAAAACGATAAAAATGAACTTTGATGCTATAAAAAACACAAATTTTTGTTTAGGGGGTACTTTAAAATATTAGCTTGATGGGCATGGGGTACAGCCGAGTAATTGATAAATCTCCTATCTTGTTTTTCTCTCTATTTTTTCTTGCTTACATTAGAAATGCTAAATTGTATAATGACTCATATTAAACTTATAAATAGACTTGCTAGCAATTTTTCATACTAATTATTCCTTTCTTCATGCTGTAATACTTAATAGATAACCTAAATAATAAAATTGTTCCACATTTACAAAAAAAATAATTAACTATAAGATGAAATAGACTACATAAGGGAGGGTTATATGTTACATATAAAAAGATGGAAATTTTTTGCGGTTCTTTCTATTGTAGGTCTGATTTTACTACTTTTAGTAAAAATCAACTTCATTTCAATTACTATCGCAACTTCTTCAGCTGAAAGAGGAAAAATTTCCGATCAAAATGGGGTCATACTAGCTACAAATAAGAAAGTGAAGTCTCTATATTGCACTTCTAATGATGAAAAGCTATCGAATCAAGATACATCAGACACATTAGCTTTTTTCAATCAATTTTCAAACGAGTTTCAACATGACATTTCTGCAGAGGACATAAAATCACAATTACAACAATCTGATAAAAAGCAGACTATGAATGATATACCGTTATACTCTGACATAAATGAGAGTGAACTTATATTCATAAACAAGAACAAACCCAATAATGTAATAATTAAAGATGAATGGATTCGATATTATCCAAAACAAGAAATTGGTTCACAGCTAATTGGATATGTAGAAAATGACCTTAATTCTAAGTATGGACCTGTTGGAAAAAGTGGGGTTGAGCTTCAATATGAAAATGATTTAAAAGGAAAACCCGGAAAAACTCTGATTTTTAAAATGAATAATAAAAAGTTCTCATGGAACATTCAAAAAGTACAAAGAGGAAAAGATATCCGGCTAGCTTTAGACTCGAGATTGCAGCAAAAAACAGAGGAAGCATTAAGATCTCAAATTAAGAAAATACCTGATGCTAAAGCTGGTTATGTTGTAGTAACTGATGTGAAAACTGGCGCAATTTTAACTATGGCCAACTCGGCAGTATTTAATCCAAATACATTACATACACATGTATCATCTAAAGATGAAAACTTTAAATCACTTTCGCAAAATAAAGCAATTCAAAAATTAAAGTATGGTGAATCTTATGTAAATATGGCCTCTACTATAAAGCCACTTACTATTCTAATTGGATTAAACGAAAAGCTTTTTCAACCTGAAGATACTTATTTAGATAAGGGGACTTTTCAGTATGATAATCAAAATAACATTACGAATGCACCTGGAACGCCAACAGGTGAGATTACACCAAGGCAGGCTATTATTAATTCATCTAACACATTTATGACAGCAAAAGTAGCTCTGCCCTTATTCAACCAAAATAATGGGAATATAGAAAAAGTGGCACATATATGGACAGATTATTTAATGCAATTCGGCCTACGTTCTAAAACCGGTATTGATTTACCCTTTGAAGAAGACGGACAATATGAATTCCATCCATCTAATAAGTTTGAAAAGGGAATCTCCGCTTTATTAAATGCCTCTTGGGGAGGAAATGAAGTGCATACCCCTCTTCAACTGGCTCAATATGCAGCAACTTTGGCAAGTAAAGGTGATAAGTATAAACCTCAAATCGTAAGTGCTATTATGAGTCAGGACGGTAAGGAAACAAAAAAGTTTAAACCAATTTTAGAAAGTTCAAATCGTTATCCTATGGAATTTTGGAGTGTTGTGCAAGGTGGAATGAGTCAAAATATAGAGGAGATTAAAAATTTACCCTTTCATGTCGCAGGTAAAACGGGTAATACCGGTTCTCCGAATGAGCAAGAAAGAATGATAAATCATTCTCTTTTCATTTCATATGCTCCTACCGAAGATCCACAAATCGCCATTTCTGTCGTTATTCCTGGTAGTAATTCAGAAAAAAACATCGCTGCTCTCGTTACAGCAGAAGTTTTAGAGTTCTGGCATACACTTCAATAAGAAAATAAAAACAAAGAGGAAGGTTCATTAAAGTGAACCTTCCTCTTTTACCATATAGAATCTATATCTATTATTTTCCAAATCCCTTCATGATCCTTTTCGAACACAAATAAATATTTAATATCAGTTAAAACATACTCTTTTTGTACATACCCAGTATTACCGTTAAATGTCGATATTTTTATATATCCATCATTCTGCTCTTTTTCTAGAATCCAAGCTTTTACCATTTCATTAGATACTTCATATAAAACTTGTGATTCTCGTTTTGGTTCAGCTAAAATTTTCGTTTTATTTCCAGTAACAGTTACATATATAAAATGTTCTCGCTTTGATTGTTTACTTTCTGTCATTCCACTTGGTACTTTATATACTTTCTTTGTATCATTTACAAATTCCCCCCCCATTGTAAGAGCGACTTGCAACTCATGAAACAAATCCTCATCAAATTTCAATTCATCCTTCTTATAACTCTTCCCTTTAAATAAAACTTCATCATTTAATGCCCTATACAAATCATTTTCATTTTTTGAATTTGTAATTCGAGATAAATCATTCATAAACTGTTTTAATGATGGCTCTTGAGCAGACTCATCTTTTGTTTTCAGTTTAATTTGTGTACTACTTTGTACCGGTGATTTATTATTATCAAGCCCAGGTTGTTGAACAATAAATAATAACATTGTACAAACCAACACAACTGCAACAGGCAATGCTTTTTTACTAGATGGTCTCTTATATGTTATAGAATCTACTTCACTATTTTGGTATATAGATTGCTTGATTTTATAAATAAATTCTTCTTCATCTTTCGGATGCTCCATTGGGCCTTTTTTCAATTTACTATACCAGTCAGGATTTTTTTTACTGTTCATCACTTCTACCCTCCCCTATTAGTTTTGAAACTTTACTTCTCGCTCGACTTAATCTAAATTTGACTGTTCCAATTGATACACCTAATGTTTCAGCCATTTCTTCATAAGATAATTCATATTTCGCGTCCAATATTAGTATTTCACGGTGTTGTTTAGGTAGTTTTAATACAACATCCCACACTTCATTTAGTTCCTCTTGCTTAAAAAACTCTTGTTCTGCCGAGGAAGACTGCTTGTCGTCACTAAAAAACCCCACTAAAGATATCCTTTTAAAATAAGAGGATTTCAAATAGTTTACCGCTGTATTTCTTGTGATTTTTAATATCCACGTTTTAATAGATGACTCCTTTCGAAACGAATGCCAATGTTTAAAAATCTTTATAAAGACATCTTGTGTGATGTCATCTGATAAGTGTGGATCTTTCGTAATAATAAATGAATAATTCCATACATCTTGCCAATAGTCTTTAATAACATAGTCAAGCTCATCATGATTACATTTTCCAATAAACTTCTGTTCCATTTCCACACCTCAAACTTATTTGAATAAACATAAAACTGCCCTCACTTTTAATATAGTTTCAATAGATAGACATGATACAAGTCTTATTTGTTCCATAGCTCTTTTTTCTATATAACTGCTCTTTCTGTATTTGAATACGTTGTCGTTCTTCTTCCTCTTTCTTTATTTTTTCTTGATGGTTATTTAGCTCTTCTTAATCCCTTTGTATTTTGTTTCTGGTGCAAAAACAAAGTAAAAGAGAATAAAATATATATTCCTAACAGAGTCGTATTTTATGTTACAAGTCCATCTACTATATTATTCAAGTACTTTTGTTGTCTAAGTTGCATACCATCAGGTATGCTCTTTCTTTTTTCAACTGCTCAATTGCTATAGAATAAGCCGGATTCTTATCGACTGTTATTACACGTGGCTTTGAAACATAAAAAGGCCGCAAAGCTTTCCTAAAAAAGCGCTTTGCAGCCTTTTGATTTCTTGTTTTGTTTAGACAAAAATCAATTGTGTTGCCTTTCGAATCAAAAATACGTTACAGGTACATCCATTGCCCTTTAAACTTTTATAAATGTTTCATCAGTTTCTCGCGCCCTCTTTAATGTACTTGCCCATATAAAATCTGGTGGAAAGTCATTTTTGACTTTATGTACTAAACCTCCCACTTGTCATCTACCCATTTCCGTTAATTCAAAATCTGCTCTTACTTCATGTACGTTTAAAATATCCGCTTCCGATTCCCTATACCTAATTAATAGCATACCGTTTCCCCCTTACATCTTTTAAACCGAATGGATATATTATTACAATATATCTATTTATTAAAATTAACTATAAATCATTACTTTTAATAACATATTCTTTTAATTGGGAAAATCTATTTTCTCTTCATACTACCTGTACTCTTTCCTCAACAAAAACAATACAAAATGCGGTCTTTCCATCAATAATTAACACTTTTTAATAATAAAAAAGATGTCCAAAAAAATTCTATTTTTTTAGACATCCTTTTAATCTATTTTATTAATAATCCCGTAGGAGTAACTTGATATGTTTTTTTCTTACCCACAAATTCCTGTTTACTATTCTCAAGATTAGTAAGTGTGGCACGTGTCTTTTCCTTTTGTGCTTCTCCCTCTATATGAGTAAATTCAATATAATCCCCTACTTTGACTGAAACGGTTTGGCTTTCAGAAGCTTGTTGTCTATTTCCTACAATTTCTTTATTGTACAAGATATTGCCCCATGAGTTTTGAACCTTAATGCTTGCATACGTACTAGTAAAATAGGAATGGGGTATACCCGCTTCTAATTTAATCTGCATTTTCTCTGTTGTTTTGTTATATTCTACTTTCGCGATTTCCCGATCATTATATCCCTTTAATGACCAGGCGAATTGATTTCCATCTAAAACCGTTGTTTCTGGCATTTTCTCTACTTTCTTCAGGCCTTCTTTTGTAACTTGATATCTTGCTGTTTTTCCAATGGTTTCATTTTTGTTATTTTCAAGGTTAATTAAAGTCGCTCGCGTTTTTTCCTTTGTTGCTTCCCCTTCTATATGAGTAAGTTCAATGTAATCCCCTATTTTAACAGGCACAGTTTGGCTTTCAGCATTTTGTTGTTTATTTCCTACAATTTCTTTATTGTACAGAACGTTGCCAGAAGAATTCTGGACCTTAATACTCGCATACGTACTAGCAAAGTAGGAATGTGGTACACCTGCTTCTAGTTTTACCTTCATCTGTTCTGCCGTTTTATCATAATCTACTTTTGCAATTTCTCTATCACTATATCCTTTTAATGACCATGCAAACTGCTTTCCATCTAAAATTGTTGCTTCTGGTATTTTTTCTACTTTCTTCAGACCTTCTTTGGTAACTTCGTATATGGATTTTTTTCCAAAGCTCTCTTGTTTACTATTATCGACATTCGTAAAATTAGCTCTATGCACACCTTCTAAATGTGTTAACTCGATATAATCTCCTACTTTGACTGGTACCTTTTGTGATTCAGCATTTTGCTGTTTGTTTCCATAAATATCTTTCTTGTATACTACTTTCCCTGATGCATTTTGTACTTTAATACTCGCGTATGTTTCATTAAAATAATGATGCGGTACGCCTGCTTTTAAGTTCACTTGCATTTCTTCTGTTAATTTATTGAAATTAATTTTAGCAAACTCAAAATCACTAATTCCTTTTAGTGACCATGCAAACTGCTTTCCTTCTAAAATATTAGAAGAATTCGGTATATCTGAATTAAAACCTAAGTTATCTAAGATAGATTTTAAATCAGGTAAGACGCCTATTCTATCATTCCACGGATCTTGAGATTTTGTTCCTGTATTTGGATTACTTAAGATATTTCTTAATTCTGCTGGGGTATAAGGAGAACTTCGATGTTCTTTAGCAATACCTTGAATCGAAGTTGCTGCTCCAGCAATAATTGGTGAAGCACTTGATGTTCCACTAAATGTTGATGTATATAAATTTGTAGTATTTTGACTTGGATTTGCTGATGTTGTATCAACATTTTCTCCCCATCCATATACATCTACTCGACTTCCATAATTTGAAAACCATAAACGTTTATGTGGAACAGTTGATGATCCCGCCCCAACCATAATAGCACCCGAATCCTTAAAGTCTGGACTATTTCGATTTAAGATTTTTTTTCCATTACGATCTTTAAAATCATCTAAGTCGTTTGAACCATTTGCGCCAGCTTCTATAATAATAATCCCTTTATCTGTACCAACACGAATCGCATCAAAAATATCTGGATGTACTTCTACAGGTAAATATTTATCCCCATACCCATCATACGAAGCTTGTGCCTCTAATAAAAGAATATCTCCTGCTTGTAAATTATGTACAGCGCTTAAAATGGCATCCGCTGTATTATAAATTCCATTATCCCTGATTTGAGATATTACTTTTACATTTGCTTTTGGTGCAATTCCAATATTTCCAATTTGATTATCTTCAGATGAAACAATTCCTAATACAGAAGTACCATGAGCCCTATGCTGGCTTATATTTTGTCCAGACATAAGCTTTATATTTTTATTGACTAAATCCTCATGGTTCAATAACCATCCATATTCCATATCAACAAAAGTTGTACCCTTTCCGTCACCACCTTTAATGCTCCAAGCATGCGAGGCATTAATTCCTTTTGGTGCCGCTTCAAGATATCCTTGATTTTTAAATCTAGGATCATCATACGGATTAACAGATAAATCTGGTAACTTTATTTCAGGGGGTGTCAAAATTTGCTTTTCTTGTATATAAGCCTCCTCTACAAGAGATGATGTTTCAAGTTTTTTCAATAATAATTCTATTTCTATGTTATTAGGAGCTTGTACAATATAATAATTTAATAAATTGTTAGCTGATTGATTAGCAAATGATGTAGAGTGTAATGATAACTTTTCAATCTCTATCGGATTTACAGATAAGAACAGGCGATTTAAAGTAAGTTCCGTATTTTCGGAAAATAACTTCTTTAAATTGTTATCATAATCCCCATTTTTTATTCGTTTCTCAATACCATCTTCATAAGGTAAGTCAATTTCATTTTTAAACTTTACAATTAATTGTTCTTCCTGTGAATCTCTTTTATTAGAATCTATTTCTTTGTATGTGACATTATAAGATTCAGCGTAAACTTTATTATGAATTCTATCATTTTGTAGTATTAGATCTGTTCCTACAAATGTTGTCATTGCAATTGATGAAATTAGAAACCCTTTGAATATGTTCATATTATACCCGCCAATCTATTTTCTCTTAAGCATTTTTTAATGCGTATAATAGTTAATATTTTTATATTATATATAAATCAATAATTTAAGTTTTGTAGTAAAATCTATGACTTTATTAATAATCCCATAGAGGTAACCTGATATATTCTTTTATTTCCTATATATTCCTGTTTACTATTCTCAAGATTAGTAAGTGTGGCGCGTATCTTTTCCTTTTGTGCTTCTCCCTCTATATGAGTAAACTCAATATAATCCCCTACTTTGACTGAAACGGTTTGGCTTTCAGCAGCTTGTTGTCTATTTGCTACAATTTCTTTATTGTACAAGATATTGCCCAATGAGTTTTGAACTTTAATGCTTGCATACGTACTAGTAAAATAGGAATGGGGTACTCCCGCTTCTAATTTAATCTGCATTTTCTCTGTTGCTTTGTTATATTCTATTTTCGCGATTTCTCGATCATTATATCCCTTTAATGACCAGGCGAATTGATTTCCATCTAAAACCGTTGTTTCTGGCATTTTCTCTACTTTCTTCAGGCCTTCTTTTGTAACTCGATACCTTGCTGTCTTTCCAATGGTTTCATTTTTGTTATTTTCAAGGTTAGTTAAAGTTGCTCGCGTTTTCTCCTTTGTTGCTTCTCCTTCTATATGGGTAAATTCAATGTAATCCCCTACCTTGACTGGCACAGTTTGGCTTTCAGCATTTTGTTGTTTATTTCCCACGATTCCCTTATTGTACAGAACATTTCCAGAAGAATTCTGAACCTTAATACTCGCATACGTACTAGCAAAGTAGGAATGTGGTACACCTGCTTCTAGTTTTATCTTCATCTCTTCTGCCGTTTTATCGTAATCTACTTTTGCAATTTCTCTATCACTATATCCTTTTAATGACCATCCAAATTGATTTCCATCTAAGATTGTTGCTTCTGGCATTTTTTCTACTTTCTTCAGACCTTCTTTTGTAACTTCGTATATGGCTTTTTTTCCAAAACTCTCTTGCTTACTATTATCGACATTTGTGAAAGTAGCTCTATGCACACCTTCTAAATGTGTTAACTCGATATAATCTCCTACTTTGACTGGTACCTTTTGTGATTCAGCATTTTGCTGTTTGTTTCCATAAATCTCTTTGTTATAGATCACTTTACCTGATGTATTTTGCACTTTAATACTTGCATATGTACTATCAAAGTAGTCATGTGGTACACCTGCTTTTAGATCAATTTGCATTTCTTCTGTTGATTTATTTAAATTTACTTTCGCAAATTCAAAATCTCCAATCCCTTTCAGCGACCATGCAAATCCTTTACCTTCAAAAATGTTTGGAGATTCATTTTTGATTTGTACCTTTTTCTCAACAGTTTGATCAAATAAATCCGTTAATACAATTTTTGCATAAGCATTTGTTGATAATGATATAGATTGACTGATTCCATTTTGATAAGATTTAATATCATCAATGACGTTAATAGGTTGGCCCGTCATATTTTCATTATTATAAATTTCAATTTTCCCCTTAAATTGCGGTGTACTATTTTCTTTTAGTTTCCAAGATACATTTAATTTTTCATTTTCATAATATATAGATTGAATATCAAAATCTAGTTTTCCTATTTCAGGTTGAGTAGGTTGATTTAGCGTAAATATTTTTCCTGATCCAATGGTAGACTGCGTATTACCTCCTGCTTTGACCCATACATATTCTGAAGTGGCTCCTCCATCATATTGATAAGTATTATCATGCGTCCCTGAGATATTTTGATTATTCCAAGAACTCCATTGTTTATCTACTAACTTTCGGCTATAACCATTTTTCAGGCGCGCTTCTCGAACATTCTGTCCACTATCAGCCCAGTCTTCTTGAAACATTCCTAATCCATGATTAAATACAACATTAGCAACAGGAAAATCCATAATTGCAATTTGATGCCATTTATTATTTGTTACATCTTTCAGCCATTGTCCAAATTTAGTATGACCATTTTCTTGCCATGAACGCATTGTCATTCTGTACCAATTGGAGTCTTTCCAACCATAAGTTGTTTGAACCTTCATTCCTGTTCCTTCTCCTCCAAAGGGTCCAGCTTGCGAATTCGGAGATAAGTATTCGGCCTTTATTGCTTCTTTAGAGGAAATTGGATCCCATAAAGCAAAATGTAAAGTACGTTTTCCATTTTCATCAAATCCACTTTGTTGTTGAAAACCAGCATATCCTCCAGCTTCACCACCCGCATTCCAGTTGTGTACAGCCCAGTACGTATAAGGTGGAGTCTGAACTGGTGACCAGTCTATACTAATAATATCTGAGGCAGGTATATTTTTGGGACTGACATAAACTGCTGGAGCAGCTGAATGTGTTGCAGCTTTAGTGTGCGAAATAGACGTTCCAAACATAGAAAACATGCTACATGCTGCGGTAATTATAATAACTTTATTAAACCTTTTCTTTGTTTTCTGACTAATCACTAATCTACTTCCTTTTCTTATTTTTATTTTTGAATACTAACTTAATAGAGAAATCTATCAAAATTCAAGCAACATCCAGTAATTCTTTAACATACTGGATGTTGTTCTATCTTCACATCTGATTCTTACATATTACTTGATTGTAATTGGTTTCCATAACGATAAAGCAAATATCCAATTCGTGTCACCATTTCCTTGATGATTTTGAACAGCTTCATACACTTTCCCTTGATGTTCTACTTTGTCACCCTTTGTATATGCCTTCTTCGGATCCCATTTTTCATAAGATACATTTTGATCTTTTGTTTTTATCGGAAGAATGTTACTTTGAATTGATGTATTTCCAGCTGCATCTACAGCCTTCACTGCATATTTATATTCCTTATTAGCTGTTAAGTTTTGATCAGTACACGTCGTTCCTTGTACCGTTTGAATCAATTGTCCATCGCGTAGTACCTGATATTCTTTTACACCTACATTATCTGTAGAAGGGTTCCATTTTAGCTCTACACTGTTAGAAGAAACGTTGCTTGCATATAATCCTTGTGGCTGTGTCGGAGCCTCTGTATCTGGTTTCGGATTAACAATTTGATTTACTGTTTTCAGGCCATCCTTTGTAACTTCGTATATGGCTTTTTTTCCAAAGCTCTCTTGTTTACTATTATCGACATTCATAAAAGTTGCTCTATGCACACCTTCTAGATGTGTTAACTCAATATAATCTCCTACTTTGACTGGAACTTTTTGCAGTTCAGCATTTTGTTGTTTGTTTCCATAAATGTCTTTCTTATATACTACTTTTCCTGATGCATTTTGTACTTTAATACTCGCATATGTTTCATTAAAATAATGATGCGGTATGCCTTCTTTTAAGTCGATTTGCATTTCTTCTATCGACTTATTGAAATTGACTTTAGCAAACTCAAAATCACTAATTCCTTTTAATGACCATGCAAACTTGTTTCCTTCTAAAATATTATTTCCATTATGCATATCTGGTTTAATTGGATTAGAATCCGTACCCTTCCAAATCTCTGCTGTTAAAATTGGATATCCTAATGCAGCCACTTTTTGGATGGTATCGTTATTTGGACGTAATCCCCACTTCTCAAAGAAAGGAATCAAATTTTGTTTGGCTACTTTTGATGCTGAAATCATAAATAATTGTTTTTTCGTTTCATCAGTTTGTGGAAGTTCACTTGAAGGCATGTCTCTATACAATTGATGTAATTTAGGATGGAAATCCTCTCCATATGCTAACTGTAGTTGCCAAAGCATAACAAGCTTAACAAAAACATCACTAATTTCGTCATAATTTTTATTCGTTTGTTCTAGATATTGAAACGCTTTTGGATAAATTCCACTTTTCTCTAAATTGGATGGTTGATTAAATGCTTTTTCTACAGAAAGGCTGTATATATTATTTTGTACTTCTGTCATATTATAAAAATTCCAGGGCCATTGTTGTCTCAAATGCCCTGCCTCATGCCATGGACCCCAGCCATCTTTTATAAATTTATTAATATCTAACACGTATTGGATTGCATCTCCTACATAAGCGGTTCGATAAGGATACGCATACATATAATAATCAGGCGAATGATTTTCTTCTACGTAATGAATATAATGTTTATCTGCTTGTTCCTCGGATAACCCAGCTACTTTGTCCTGAATTCGAGTAGCTTCATCCAACTTTTTTAAGAGTTGTACAGGATCTGTATTAGAACCCAACAAATATTTCTTAACACGTGCAGGGCTAGCCGTAATTAATACACGTTCTCCCTTTAACTCCACTGCATGTGCATTTGGATATTGGTCCAGCATGTTTATTAAATCTTGTTTCGTATGCTTTCCTAGTTCAAAGAAAGGAGTAGTCGTCCCACCTGTTGTGACTGTTGTTCGAATGGTACCACCTTGTTGTTTATTATAAAAATAAATCATTCCCCCATTTGGAGATTGGATTGTGTTTATACCCGGTTTTAATGTAAATGATTTTATTTTAGAATCTTCTCTCCAAGAAGCATCATACGAATACGTTCCAATGTATGCTTGAATATCTTGATTTCCTTCTACATTAATTGTTATTTGTTCATTTTGCTTTGCATATAAACCAGTTGGTTCATATGGACTAAATGCCATACTTTTTCTTTCCTGTTGTTTTAGTACCTCGACATCCCCTTTCCCTGGGACTGTATACGTTCTATTTTCTGATTTAACCGAATTTTCACCTTGCAGTGATGTCGATATTTTTTTTTGCTGCTGCCTTTCCTCTGCAAAGACATCTGATGAAGAAATCATTCCAGTCGCAAGCATAGTTACTGTAGCAGTAGTTGCAAGTATTTTTCTAGTTTTATATTTTGAATTATTCCCCATAGTATCTCCCTCTCATTTCCTTGATAAATTTAAAAGTTTTCATTTCTTTAGCATGTGTTTACGTGCAAAAACAGTTCATGAACTTGTATTTATTACTTTTTACATAGCCCTCCCTTTACTCTGTTTATAATTATATTTAGATGTTATTTTATGACACATATAAATACAACTTTATAAAATATCTATCAAAAACGTGTATTTATGTTTTAATCTAGTATCCCTAACTGTCTTACAAATCAAATAAATTACACAAAGGTAGTCATTTCGTGTGAATAATACATTAAATCTAATTAATTACAGAGTAATAATTCACAAAAAATTAATATTATGTAAAATTCAAAAAAGTGAATAGCTATAGGCGGATTTGTCATATATACATTGACACCGCTAAGTCATTTACTACCATCAGAATACTTCATTCTTTTTTCTCTTATAGTTTAAGTTTTTAAGTTATCGGGAGATGAAAGCGTCATCTTTTCCTAGGATTCCACAGAAAAGGTAGCGTAGTTTTTATATTTTATCATTTTAGCCAAGAAGACTCCTTCCTCAAGGAACGTGAAGTGAGTAGGTGGGAGATGAATTGGCTTTGGACAAGGGATGGCAGGAAATCATCTTAATTGTTCGACATACTTACATTGTTACTTCAATATCATTCGAATGTACGTTTGTTGTATAATAGGTATATATCAAAATGGGTGTGAAAGGAATGATGATCAATAAAGCATATGAATTTCGTATCTATCCAAATAAAGCACAAGCAACCTTAATCATTCATTAGTTAGCTACTGAAAATACTTTGTTTCAATTGTATGATTAGGATGTATGATAATAAGTTTAAAAATTATAGAAAAAACCCCGATTTGATTATGTTTCAAAATAAAAGTAAGCCTATGACTCAAAATTACATGTATCTTGGCAGTACCCCTATATTTACCTTTAACAGTACAATTTTTTCATTTGTAAGTTTCTTCAAAATTCCCCCACCACTTAACAAGCCTAATTATTATTTGTTTTTCTTCATAATCTGATTATACGATTTTTTCATAATGAGTCGGGGAATCACTCTCCCCTCTATGTACTTATATTTTATCTATTCATTTTGGCGTTTAGACCTTTAAAGCTAAGCGTCCTTTTTCTTTTTTACCCTATAATTCAGCATCTCGTACTAAATTATTTGCTAATCTTCTCAAAACAAACAATACAGTATCTATTTAGCGGATTAATTCAACATAAGATTATATGTAGACTATTAATTAGGTATTTAGTTTTTTATTAAACATTATGATACGTGAAATTTTATATTTCCCCTATAAAAAAAGCCCCTTGAAAGGAGCATTTATTTTACAAGATACTGTTCTATTTCTTTTAGTAATAATTCTGCACCTTCTGGACTTAATGTTACCTTACCATTTGCTAATGCTATGTTATGATTTAACACTTCTCCTGTTAATGCACAAACACCACCAGGCTGATACTTCTGTAAAACAATGTCTTCCCCTTCTACAAAAATCTCTAATAGTGATTTTTTTTAATACCAAGCGTATTTCTAAGTTCCTTTGGAATTACTACACGCCCTAATTCATCTACTTTTCTAGTTACTCCGGTTGCTTTCATCTAGTCTCTTTCCCCATTTCATTATCAATTTGTACCGAAGTTATTATTAACTATTGTAACAGGCTTTCGCCATAAAGAGATATTACCACATTACTATAAACCTAACAGAACAGGTTACCCCAAAAAAGCCAAAATTGGAGCATTACCAAGCATGGTATTAAATTTAGTTGCTTTTAGCAAAGAATCTTCTTCTTGGATTGAAAATTGAACTATTTTTTACTGGGGTTGGTGGATTTCTTGGTTTCCATTCGTCGGTACATTCATTGCCCGTGTTTCTCGCGGGCGTACAATTCGTGAATTTATTATCGGCGTCGTATTAATCCCAACATTCATCTGTACATTTTGGTTCGCTGTTTTTGGTGGTACAGCTATTCATATGGAAATGTTCCAACCACTTGGAATTGCTGATGAAATTGCGAAAAATGGTACCGAAATTGGTTTATTCGCTGTCATTTCGCATTTACCATTCTCAACATTTTTGACCATTATTGGACTAACTTTAGTCGCAACATCCTTCGTTACCTCTGCTGACTCCGCAACATTTGTTGTTGCTATGCAAACAAGCAATGGTAACTTATCACCGAAAAACAGTTTGAAGCTTATTTTGGGTTTAACAATTGCAGCTATTGCAGCCATTCTCTTGCAAGCAGGTGGGTTAAATGCACTGCAAATTGCAGCGATCATAGCAGCTTTACCATTCTCTATTGTAGTCGTTCTTATGGTCACGTCGCTCTTTAAAGAATTTGATAGCTCCTCAAAACGAAGAAATTTTTTATTTCGGAGACTCTTTAAAATATTAGCTTGATAAACATGTGGTGATACACTTTTATGAACTAACATTAACAATGTGTCCACTTTCACCTTTCATTTAGTTCTAATTCTTTTGATTTCATTTAACTATTCTTTATCTTTTTCTGAAGCTTTTTCTATTTTATACATTTTAAAACTATCCCTTATCTCAAAAAAAAGCTTACCAAGAGAAGAAATTACCTTCCCTTGATAAAACTTTAACTTTGTCTAACCTTCTTTTACAAACCCTTTATATTCCACTCTAAAAATTACAGGCATTGTATTTCACGAACAATATATTGTTATGACTACTGTTATTCTTCTCTAATTACATCTATAACATTATCCTTTTGAATTTTCCGAAGTGGTATTAGTACCGCTACATAACTAATCAACAGTGCAGTTATAAATGTGGTAAAGATAGATTGATAAGGAATAATCAATTCAAAAGACACCATATTCGAAAGCGCTATATAAAGAATATATGAAAGCATACAGCCGAAAAAGATTCCTTGTATACTTCCAAAGAGACCGTACAGGAGCCCTTCATAAGTAATCATCTTTTTTAAATCCTTTTGCGACATACCAATCGATTTTAAAGCAGCTAGTTCTTTTCTTCTCATAATGATGCTGACTGTAATGGTATTTAAAATATTCACACAACCAATCAGTGTAATAACAGCTATAAATCCGTACCCTAATATTTTTATATAAAGTACATTGTCTGTATGAAAATTACTTTGAACAATATTATTTTGTACATCTATAGATGCATCTCCACCCAGTTTCTTTTGTATATCTAAAATTGTAGCATCAGCCTGAGATTGATTCTCTAAATCAATTTCAAAACCTGATAATTTTTGTGGAGATGGTGTAATATATTCAGCTATTTGTTCACTAGTAATAAAAGTTATGGTATCCATCACTCTGCTCATATTAAAAATATCCAATTCTACAATTGCAGCTATTTTTAAAGTTTCCAGTTTTTCTTCATTGTAGGAGATTTCCTCTGTAGATTTTCTTTCCTGCTGACTTGTTATTTGGATTTCATCCCCTACCTGAAAAGTGCTTAGAGAACCTATATATTTTTTACTTGTATTCATATCATTCGTTGCAGCTTGTTTTACTAAAATAACCTCTTTTTCACGATTTAATTTTGAAATATCAATTCTTCCACTAGTTACTTTTTCAGCTAGTTTCTTTAAACTATTTTCATCGTATGCTTTTATTTGTGTTTTCATAATTTCTACAGTTTGATTATTATATTTTACTTTTTGATACAGCGATTCATTTCCTTGCAATTCTTTAATTTGTTTATTTTTTGGTACTTTCGTATAAAAATCATTTGCCTGATATTGCTTGTACAGCTTCTCTACATTATTGACTTTATAAATATTTCGACTCATACGATCTATGCTAGGCTTGTCTAAATTTGAATTAAGCGTAACTGATATGTCCGATTTTAGAGCTTGAATTTCCGGTTGTTTACGCTGAATGACAGTATCTATGAGAAACGTAAACGTAATATACAGTACACTACTTATAATAATAGACAAGATTGTAACTGTATATCTATTGGGATTCCTTTGGATATTTTTTAATGCCATACTTAAGGGAAAAGATAGTGGTTTCTTTAACTTTGTTCTCTTTTTTTTCTTTATTTTTTCTTTTTTTATAGCTAATCGGCTACTTACGGCCAGTAACGGTGAAATTCTACCTGCAAAAAAAGCAGGAAAATAGCTTGAAATATAGACAGTTATCAATGTAATTAGAGAACTTACACATATAATTAACCAATCTAATTTAATTGTATATCCCATAGAGTTTTTAAGTACGTTTATCAGTACTTGATTAAGTAAAAAGACTACTAATATACTGCACATAATCCCAAAAAAGATAGCAATAATTGAAAGAAATGTTGCTTCCCTTATCACAATTTTTCTGATTTGTTTTTTTGTAGCTCCTATACTCCTCAATAGCCCAAACTGTTTCATTCGCTCTACTATACTAATTTGAAATGCATTGTAAATAATAACAATCGTAGAAATCACAACAATCCCAATACTAATAGCGGCTGCCATCATTATCTCCACACTAGGCTTTAAGGCTCTCTTTAATCCGTCATTCACTCTTATATTTTCTTTATTCGTTAATAATTTAAATTGATTTTCAACTTCATCAAAGTTTGCGTACTTATGCAATTCAATCAATACGCTACCTTCTCCAACTTTAAACTTATTTTTATATGTCAATAATTGACCTGTTTTATTTTCCTGAGTGCTATTAGACTTATTTAGCAAACCAACAAGTTTATATTTTTTATCATGAATAGTAAACATACCACCTAATTTAAGATTGGGTCCGAAGTAAGGTAGCATCCATTTTTCCAAAACAGCCTCGTTTTCATTTGAAGGTAGCTTACCTTGTACAGGCATACTAGAATTTAACAGCTTTAATGCTTGTTGGTCTGCATACATATAAGAGACAGCTATTTCATCAACATTGAGCGTCTCTCCTGGAGCTATGATGCCATAAGAAGATATATTCGGATTACTTTTTATCCTATTGAAAAGCTTTTGATTATAATTTTCAACTGAAATATTTGCGGAACCCATAGAACCTTTTTTAGCATTTTCAATTCCCGAAGTGTATCCGCTATTAAAAAACAAACCAATCGTTGTTATTAGCGCCAATGCTAAAATAATGCCTGTTAATGTTAGCAGAGTACGTTTTATATTACTTCTGAGATATTTTTGACTTAACTGTTTGTAACTACGAATCAATACTCCTCCCCTCCACATTTTGCTTGATTTTGCACTAATTGTTTATCTGAAATAATCATGCCATCTGCAATGGTTATAATTCGATCAGAGTTTGATGCGATAGCAGGGTCATGGGTAATTAAAATCACCGTCTGATTATATTTTTTAGCTGTTACTTTTAATAAATTCAGAACTTCTTTTGTATTTTTTGTATCTAGATTTCCGGTTGGTTCATCTGCTAAGATGATATCGGGTTTATTTATAAGAGATCTACCAATAGATACCCTTTGTTGTTGACCACCCGATAATTCAGAAGGCAAATGATCTCGTCTTTCATTTAATCCTAGAGTTCGTATAATTTCATCCAGGTAATGATCATCTACCTGTTCCTCGTCCAGTAGAGCTGGCAAAGCAATATTTTCTTGTACATTCAAGACAGGTATCAAATTAAAAAACTGAAATATAAAGCCAACTTTTCTTCGGCGAAAAATAGAAAGTTCATTATCTTTATAATTATAGATATTTTCACCACCTATAAACACATTTCCTGAACTCGGACGATCCAACCCTCCTAAAATATGTAATAATGTACTTTTACCAGAACCTGACGCTCCAACTATGGTTACGAATTCTCCCCTATGAATGGAAAGATTAATTCCTATTAACGCCTGTACTCGCGTTTCTCCCTCTCCATATGTTTTTTCTACATTTTCTAATCTAACAACCTCCATACAACTCATCCTTTTCACAGATTAATTTTGAATCTCTACAAAATAGATTTTATCCCTATCGTATTCACTATTCTCGTCTTTCACTTCATACACTTTTGAAATGTTTTCGATCACCTTATTTACCTTGTTTTTATTTTTATAATCAAAATTTTCTTTTGCAAACTGAATTAACGAAAGGTTTACTTCTTTTTCTTTTAATTGTTTATATGTGTCCTCATTAACAATTACTATCGGTGATGAAAAATAGCCAATCCAATTATTTTGTTCAATATGTTGAACAGGTATCATTTGTCCATTTAAATTTAAATTTCCATCCTTAACTTCCTCATCTTCCGCTTTTTTTCTATAAAATAAATTTTTTTCACTCGCTAATTCTTTTATTTCTTTTACCGGGGTTGAAGTTATTGAACTATCTTCTTTAGATAAGGGTGTTCTTACAATTCCTTTTTTCAAGAATTTTTCTGCTGTAGATTTTGTAATAACCGCGTATTGTTTCTTTCTAACAGATGATTTATCAAGTTCTTTGTCCATCTCTTCTTCAGTCATATTTTCTCCTTTTTCTTTCCATTTTTTCTTAATATCTTCTTTCTGTTCGGTAGTGAGTTCTTGTTTTATTATTTCTGTGACCAATTTATAACTATAATCTGCTGTTTGTACGTTTTGATCTTTATACAGATTTTTAACAGCAGATATATTTTCTTTCGTTCCAGATACCATGATACCGTTTACCTGTTGTGAGGGACCATTTATATAACGATTTACAGCAAACCCTATACCTATAAAAATTGCTGTTACTGCTAGAAATCCTATTACCTTTTTCATTTTCTTCCTCCTCATATACTATGTTTAATCTGGGATTAGAACAGTGGTTTTCTTCTTTAAATAAAACAGTGACTAAAATGCTACAAGTCTTAATAAAGAATGATTACCTCCAGTATAGACGTCTTTAATTGCTAATTGAATAACTCTTGTCTTACTATATATACTTTAATCTTACAGTTTAGTAAGATTACTAAATCTAACTTTTCATATACTCGTAACTCTGCTCAAGATATATTTTAAAATTGTACACTTAAATGGCTTTTATACACTTATTTAAGTACACACATACTTTTCAAATTCTCGAAAATCCGCTCCCATTCAGCTCTTATTCTCAATGAGCTGTTTTTTTAATTCATTTACATAATTAATGCGAATCCAATTTTCATTTAACATTTCTGTATAAGTTAAGTTAACTTAAATAAAACATTACTGATTTTATAAAAACGGACAATTTCAACAAGATTCTATTACAAGGTTTTTCAAAATATAAGCAAGAACACGTATGAATTACGTGAATATTCTGCTTTAAATAATTGTTGTATCTCATTATGTGTTGAAAAGCTGAAAGGCAATTTGGGTATTATGCTTATACTCAGAAAAGCCTCTAAAAGTCCATTTCCATACTAAACTATTTTAAATTAGCCAATCAACGTGTAAAATAACTGTCATAATCTAAAATACTGCCCTAATCAAAGACAAATGAGGAGAGATACTGTGGATAGAGTATTATTCGTTGAAGACGATAACGATCTAGGAATGGCTATTGAGTTTACTCTAAAAGGAGAAGGACTTGAGGTTATAAGAGTTTCTACTGTACAAGATGCAAAAGACCAATACGAAAATAATAAATTTGACTTAGCCATATTAGATGTTGGACTCCCAGATGGAAATGGGTATGATTTATGTACCTATCTTAAAAGAAAAGGTGATATACCTATTATTTTTCTCACAGCACTAGATGAGGAGGCAAATGTAGTAATGGGCCTTGAAATTGGTGGAGATGATTATATAACAAAACCCTTCAGGGTAAAAGAGCTATTATCTAGAGTAAAGGTACAATTAAGAAAAAAAATTAAAACAGCTTCTAATACTATATTGAGGTCTGGAAATATACAGCTTGAAGTTGAGGCGGCCAGAGCTTTTAAGCATGAGAAAAGTATAAATTTAACACATTTAGAATACAAACTTTTATTAACGCTAATGCTAAATCCTCATAAAGTGTTACAAAGAAATGAGATATTGAAAAAAATAGTAGATGAAAGTGAAGTGTTTTTCGATGAAAATACTCTTTCTGTTTATGTAAAAAGATTAAGAAGTAAAATTGAGGATACTCCACAAAATCCTAACTGTATAATTACAAAAAGAGGTGTCGGATATTTCTGGAATAAAGACGTCAGTAAGGAGTAATTTAATGATAAATAGAGAAATAAAAATTAATATACTTACATTAGCATTAATCTCTTTTTTATTTATTATATATCAAGTTATCACAGTTCATATTCTATATGACCATTTAAAAAATGATTATATTACTATTTGGAGTGAAATTACCGGAAAACTAATTACACAAAACCCAGAAAATGAATACGAAATAATACAAGCACTTACAAATGATACAGCGAATAAAAAAGATTATTCCAGTGATGGAGAAATGCTATTAAATCAATATGGTCTATCTGCTGAATTGGATTCAAGACTTTTTCCTTATTTAAATAAACATATATCCCAAAACAATATATACATGTTCCTTGGAGCAATAGGGTTCAGTTTAATCCTAATTTTTCTAAATTACTTACAATATAAATCTTTTTTCTTAAAAATTAGAAATGTAACAGCTGCAGCGAATAAAATTATTGAAGGTGATTACACCATTGATATAAAGGAAAATAGAGAGGGAGATCTAGCAAAACTCGCTAATTCTTTTCATAAACTGAAAAATGTTATTAGAAAAAGTATGTATAATTTATTGGAAGAGAAACAATTTTTAATTCAAACTTTACAAGATATTTCTCATCAACTAAAAACACCACTCTCAACACTAACAGTGAACAACGATATCTTATTACAAGGTAAATTAAATGAACAGCAATATCATTTTTTACACAATAATGAAGTTCAAATTTCAAGAATCAGCTTTTTAATACATAATTTATTAAAAGTTTCAAAAATAGATGCTAGGGCAATACTATTTGAAAAAGAAAATTCTGATATTATTGATACAATTTATGAGGTCATTGCTAGTTTGAACAGTAAATTAAATAAAAAAAATATGAACATACATTTAAAAACCAATGAAAAAATATCACTTTCCCATGACAGTATTTGGATGCAAGAAGCTTTATTAAATATTTTAAAGAATTCCATTGAGCATTCAAATGATAATAGTTCTATTTATATTGAAGTCACAAACTCTCCTATTCATACTGAAATTATAATTCAAGATTTTGGTGAAGGTATTGCATCAGAAGATTTTCCATATATATTCGATAGATTTTACAAAGCAAAAAATTCTAAAAAAGAAGGATCTATTGGAATTGGCTTAGCACTAGCAAAATCAATTATCGAAGCTCATCACGGATTTATTAAAGTAGAAAGCCAAAAACATTCATTTACAAAATTTACAATTACTTTTATGAAGTATTAATAGTCATTAAATTTTTTAACATCCCCACTTTTAAGTATAATTTCCTAAAATTAATTAGCGTTGAAAAAAGAAGAATGACTGTGGAGAGATAAGTTTTTCGTTTTTAGGGTATTATAGGAACTTATCTTGATGGTCATGGGGTCATGAGATCTTGTCACATATCCATCAACTTAAGGATGTGTGACAAGACCCCTAACACTATAAAATTAATTACTATTTTCACGTCTTTCTATAAATGTGATTTGTAGCATACATCTGTTACAATTTAAACCATAACTTTACCCGGAACGTTAAATATAAATAACTATAAATAGACATTGAAAAATAAAGCCTACATCTCCAATTACTAAGTAATTGGAGATGTAGGCTCTTTTATTTTTTTCCTGGTCCAACTTGAAAATTAAGAAATTCTCCACTGTGCAGATCATATTCTATATTGTATTTTGGTTCCAGCTGTTTGGGCACACCCTCCTGAGCCTAGATATACATTCTCTAAAGCATTTGGCAATTGAAATACGGTGTCATCTAGGATACGGACTCGTTGAAAATAAGAGAAAGGTGGTTAGAAATTTGTGTTTGTTCACATATCTTTTGTTCTAACAGTAAAAAAAATATGTTTTAAAAACAAAACTGCTTTAGCATTTAAACGTATATTTAAGCCCTCAGGGCTAAGTAAAGTGCCTGTCGCTGCATGAAGCCTACTACATAATCGAACCAAGGAATCACTGCCACCCGTTGACTAATCCAAATGCAAATAGCAGCTAAGTCTGATCCAGAAAACTTACGTTTTCGCTTTATAAACCCTATTTCTCTTGCAAGTTCTTCTAAGAATACAGGTTTAACATATCGTTGTAATTCTTCTGCAAATGGTAGTAATTCATCTTGAATCGAGAGATTCATAAGAAAACATCATCCTTACTAATTTAGCTTGTTTAGAAAAGATAACGTTTTTTGATATTTGAGGGTATTAAAATCTCCTGAGTTGCTGGTTATGTATGGTGACCCCATAGCCAAAGAAATAAGAAGATATTTAGAAGTGCATCAAATTTTGAGGAAGTGCTTGTGAACCGTATCATAAATAAATGAGGTTTTATATGTTCGATTTTTAAATAATACCCAAGAAGGAGTGGGTTGCAGTTATAGTAATACTCTATTTTTTGTATTTCTATAAAAGATATTTTTTTAAAAAACAGAATTATCTTGACAGTTATTGAATGGATTGATAAGGTTATAAAAAAATATTTCTTATCCAGAGAGGTGGAGGGACTGGCCTTATGAAACCTCAGCAACAGGTCTGCTTAAGTAGACACTGTGCTAATTCCAGCGGGTGATAATCCTGATAGATGAGAGCTTCCGTTTTTATTTGTCAGTAGCGCCCTCTTTTTTAGAGTGCGTTTTTGTTTTTTCTGGATAGTAACTAAAGGAGAGTAGAAATGGAGAACAAAAATGGGCAAGAATTTCAACGGAAAATGCAAGCACGTCATTTAGTCATGCTATCACTTGGTGGGGTGATTGGAACTGGCTTATTCTTAAGCTCGGGTTACACTATTCAACAAGCTGGCCCCTTTGGAACAATTCTATCCTATCTGATTGGTGCGCTAGTGGTTTATCTAGTTATGCTATGTTTAGGAGAGCTTTCCGTACATATGCCCGAAACGGGCGCATTTCATAGTTATGCAGTTAAATACATTGGACCGGGTACAGGGTATACAGTAGCCTGGTTGTATTGGTTAACTTGGACTGTTGCTTTAGGTTCTGAATTTACAGCTGCAGGATTACTTATGAAGCGATGGTTTCCATCGATTAATGTTTGGGTATGGAGTGCTCTTTTTGCCATTTTGATCTTTTTATTAAATGTCCTGACTGTTAAATTTTTCGCCGAATCCGAATTTTGGTTTTCATTGATAAAGGTTATAGCTATTGTGATTTTTATTGTTTTAGGAGTAGCGGCAATGCTAGGGTTTCTTCCGATGACTCATTCAAAAGCAGCACCATTCTTTTCTAATTTTACAAGTGGAGGTTTATTTCCTCATGGTGCTACGGCCATTATAATGACCATGCTTGCGGTTAATTTTGCTTTTTCGGGAACAGAATTAATAGGTATTGCAGCTGGAGAAACAGCGAACCCGGAAAAAATGATACCGAAGGCCATTCGAACTACTCTGTGGAGATTGATCATCTTTTTTGTAGGAACAATTGTTGTTTTATCTGCGTTATTGCCTATTTCCGATGCAGGGGTATTAGAGAGCCCCTTTGTTGCAGTTCTAGAACGAATTGAGGTGCCATATTCAGCTGACATAATGAATTTCGTTATCTTAATAGCCATTTTATCTGCGGCAAACTCAGGCCTTTATGCCTCTTCTAGAATGCTTTGGTCGCTTGCTAATAAGAATACGATATCCCCGATTTTTAGAAAAATGACGAAGCAAGGTGTTCCAATCAACGCCGTCATTTTCAGCATGGTGGGTGGAGCTTTGGCTTTGCTCTCAAGTATTGTGGCACCAGATACTGTCTATATCGTACTTGTTTCCATTTCCGGTCTAGCAGTAGTTGTAGTTTGGATGAGTATTAGTGCTTCTCAGTTCCTATTTCGCAGACAATTTTTGAAAGAAGGGAATTCTGAAAAGGACTTGATTTATCGCACACCACTATATCCATTAGTACCAATTGCTTCTTTTAGCCTTTGTCTGGCATCGTGTATTGGAATTGCATTCGATCCAACACAGAGAATTGCCTTATATTGCGGCATACCGTTTATTTTGTTTTGCTATGGAAGTTATTATCTAACAAAAAATCTAAAAAAGAGGGGCGTAGATTATGTCGAACAAAACCAACCCAATTGATGCTATTTTATCCCAACATTCCATTATGCTTCTTGACGGAGCATTAGCTACAGAATTGGAGGCGCATGGATGTAATTTGGACGATCCCCTTTGGTCGGCACGTGTGTTACTAGAAAATCCGGAACTAATTTATCAGGTTCATTCGGACTATTTTCGTGCTGGAGCGGACTGTGCCATAACAGCAAGCTATCAAGCTACTATTAGTGGTTTTTCCGCACGTGGAATACAAGAACAGGAAGCTTTGGAATTAATTAAGAAAACGGTGTTACTTGCAAGAAGGGCAAGAGATGATTTTTGGAAGGAAAATACGCAAACGAATAGGCCTAAACCATTGGTTGTTGCATCAGTTGGGCCGTACGGGGCTTACCTTGCAGATGGTTCAGAGTATGTAGGCAACTATGGTGTGACAGATAAAACATTAGCAGACTTTCACCGTTCGAGAATGTCTGCGTTAATCGAAGCAGGTGCAGATCTATTGGCATTTGAAACGATTCCTTCTCTGCAAGAAGCAAGAGTATTAGATACATTATTGCGTGAGTTTCCAGAAACATATGCGTGGCTTTCCTTTTCGCTAAAAAATGAGAAAGAGATTAGTGAAGGTATGAAACTCGTGGAGTGTGCACAAGCTTTTGAGAAAAGTGAACAAATTGTAGCGATAGGCATCAATTGTGCGCCAGTAACCGTTGTGACTGGTGCAATCCAAGAGTTGAGGGCAAACACCAAAAAACCGATTATTGTTTATCCAAACTCTGGTGAAACTTATAATCCAGAAACAAAAACATGGCATGGTCATGAACAATGTAACTCGTTGGATATTCAATCTGAAGAATGGTACCAAGCAGGTGCACGTTTAATAGGTGGATGCTGCAGAACGACACCTTATCACATTGAGGAGATATCAAACAAGTGGCGTTCTTCCGAGTTTTTCTATTCGAACGAAGCAAAACAGTAATTTAATGGATGATAATCTATCTTTGTGTGTATTTTCATGATTTTGCTTGTTCAGGA
The DNA here is from genome assembly GCF_022664315.1 of Bacillus cereus group sp. BfR-BA-01309. NCBI lineage: Bacteria > Bacillati > Bacillota > Bacilli > Caryophanales > Bacillaceae > Bacillus > Bacillus cereus group sp. BfR-BA-01309. The sequence continues at coordinate 254,607 of NZ_JAKUHE010000008.1, read as the reverse complement.
ATCTACAGTTACGTTTAGTTACACAAAATGTCTTTTCAGAGACACAAATGTGGATGGTAGCCTCGGGAATCCAGCGAACTTTTGGGTACCTTAGGTATGGAAAGGAATCAGGGAAAATAAAAACTGCTAGTTTAATAGATATGGTAGACAACATGCTGAATCTTTTAATGAAGATGTAGTTGATCCAATTGAAGGTGAAGGGGACCATTTATTCGTAATTAAAGTTAACGAAGAGATTAATTTAGTTATTCAAAAAATAGTTCAATAACTATATGAAAATTTGTTGTAGTAGTAAATGTGGTCATATTGTTGTAAAAAAGGATAGATGTAAACAGGTATACTCTCCTGTTCATCTATCCTTTCCTTTTTACATACAATATTAAAATCCAAATTAGTTCCTTTTAGGACGGTACTAATATGAACAAGACATTTAAATACATTTTAATCTTCTTTTGTGCAGTGTTTTATATTGCAATGGTTTGTTTGATTATTTATATAAACTTTGTTCAAGATCATTTTATTTCTCCAAGCAGGAAATCTAAGATTGAACATAAACATTTATAATTAGGTATAAGGAGAGCTGTACAAGATACTCTTGATTTTCAACTTCCATATATTTATATGGACTATTAAAAATACAAAATATAGTACTTGCTCAAAGAGCACTGTTAGGGCAAATGGTGCTCTTTTCAATTCAAATAACTATTTTGTTATAAAGTTACTGTTTCTTTATTTAACTCTTGTCCCATTTTCAATAACAAACTACGGAAATGAGTGAAGTCTCCTCTATTGTCGTATCCAGCTAAATATGTATAGATTCTTGATTTCCCAAGATTATGAGGATAATATTTTTGATACTGTTTAGCTTCATCTAAAATGAAGAAGAACGCCACGTTTACACATTCTTTTTCCACCCAATCCATATCATAAGTTTCTATACCATAATGTTTAAAATAATCACCAATGTCATTAATGAATCTTTTTTCTCCATCCGTTCCAGTAATTCGTTTATATTGCAATTCTTCAAACGATTTCATTTCAAGTCGGCAAGTTTCTTCTAACCACTCATATCGTTGCTTAACTGCTTCCATCTCATTTTCATACCACTTATCTCTTATTTTTGTAATATGCACCATGACGGTATTGTCTGATTTATAAAAAACCTCTTCCCAAACTGCTTCATATATTTTTGCTACACTCAGGACAATCCCTTTGTTGCGGGCAAGTAGTTCGAGAATAGCAAACTCTTTTGGAGTTAACCTTGTTTCTTTTCCTCTTATCCATACTTGACGTGTATCTGTATTCACGGTTAAGTCACCAATTTCTAGAATGCTTTTATTATGTTCTATTGATGAATTGTATTTTTTAAACCTTCTTAATTGTGATTTTACCCTAGCGATTAATTCCAATGGGTTAAACGGTTTTGATAAATAATCGCCTGCACCAGAGGCTAGACCCTGAATTTTGTCTATATCCTCAGATTTTGCAGATAGCATGATGATAGGTATATTGCGGTCTTCCCTAATCTTCATACACGCTTCAATACCATCCATATTAGGCATCATAATATCTAAAACAATCAAATCAAACTCCTTTTCTTCTAACAGTTGTAAAGCTTCCATAGCATCTTCTGCCTTTTGAGTTTTCAGACCTTCGTTTTCCAAATAAACAGAGATAAGATTTCTAATTTCTTTATCATCATCAACAATAAGAATTTTTGACTCCATAGGATTCCCCCATATTTTTTCTCGTATTAAACAGCTAAAGACATAAGCAGGTGAGACATTTTTATCTTTTCTTTATTGTAAACTTGCAAATGGAAGACAAGAAATAACATAATAGATATAAGTAATATCGTTCCCCTAATATATTTTTCAATATTTACTGCTGAAGCATATATAATTAATAAGTTCCTTTTTTCTTTAAATTTTACTTTTAGTAAAAAAATAAAATTCCTTATTATTTTCCACTAATAAAATAATTGTCTTGAGATTTCTTCTTTTAATTAATTTTTCTGTGAATACAACTGTACTCAGCCCATATTTGACAATGTAATTTTCTTTCTTCAAATCAATTTCTTCAATTATTTTGTCTCCAAGAAACCTTGAACTTGGAATGGCTGCACCAATTGATTTTTAGTGTATTATATACAGAGATAAGAAAGCCAATTGTTTTCATAGCTAATCATCCCACAGATTTGAGCTCATAATCATACTCTATAGTTCAAACCTTAAGAAAAAGGGGCAAAAGTTCTTAAGCTTTCTACAGCATTTTGTCATAAGAATTTTTTATATTACTGTTTAAGAAGTATTAACTTTCTTGTCTCATAGTTAAAAAGTTTAGACTTTCATGTCCTTTTGATAAAACATGAAAGTCTAAACTTTATTTTTTATAATGGCGATTTATCAACATTTATTCTGGGAATTTTAGTTTAGAGATTCATGTTTTTGTACAATCTTAGATGTATGTAAAAAGATAAGAAAGTCTAAACTTTTACTTTTGGTTAGTAATTAAGACATAAAATTCTAAACTGAAATTTGCTACACTACAAAAATTATCCTTAGAAATACTTAATGTTTTGAATGCATCAAACTTTTTGCTTTGAAATATAGAATCACTCTTCTTATACACTCACTCGCCGCAATAAAGCAAAAAACACCATTTGTTACTAAACCTAGCGCATACTGACTTGAACCTTTAAAAATATATGTTACGATAAAACGTAAAATAAATACAACAATCCATATACCTAAGGCGATATAAGAATTTTTAGTATAAACCTTCCCATTATTTTTATCGATTCGTATTATAGTTGTAGAACCACGCACAGCTCCTACAATTCCTCCAAGAGCAAGTAATACTACAAATAGACCTGTTTCTATTAATGTGAGATTGTTAAATACATGAGTAAATGTATAGTATGCGATCAAAACAGGAGCAATCCACATTCGTTGAACTTTCAATTCTCTTTCTTTTAGTTGAAGGAGAATTATAAGAATAAAAATAATAAGACCAGTTGTATTGTCCATACTATACTCTCTTTCTTTTTTATTATGATCTGTTTAATTTCAATTAGAAAACACTATGTTAATTTTAAATTTTATTCTTTTTACTACATACAGCAGAGATCACTTTACAATTTTTTTTCGAATTGCCATTACAGCTGCTTGTGTACGATCTGTTACATCTAGCTTTTGTAGAATATTGTGGATATGAGTTTTGACTGTCCCTTCGGACACATAAAGGATTTTAGCTATTTCATGGTTTTGTTTTCCATAAGCTAATAATTGTAAAACATCAATCTCCCGCTTAGTTAGAGTTTCCGTATATTCAAGTACTTCGCCAGCTAAATTATAATCATTATTATCGTGTTTTATTAATTGTGTAAAAGCTTGATTTGCTGTCGTGCTATTATAAATCATTGCCCCTCTATTCATATATCGAATACTATCTAGCATTTCCTCCGTTTCAGTATCTTTTAATATATAACCCACTGCACCAGCTCGAATACCATCTAACACATATTGTTGTACATCAAATGTTGTTAAAAGGACAACCTTTGTGTTTGGTAATATATTCATAATGTTTTTAGTAGCCATAATGCCTGATAATTCAGGCATTTGAATGTCCATAATTACCATATCTGGCGCCGTTTCTAAAGCCACTTTAATTGCTTCCTTACCATCTTTACATTCCCCAACTATCTCCATGTCATTTTGCATTTCAATAATATAGCATAGACCTTTCCGAACAAATGGTTCATCATCTGCTAGCACAATACGAATTTTTTCCGTCATACTTCTCCTCCATTTTTCCCTGATGGTACAGTGGCTTCAACTCTAAGTCCTTTTGGCTTATTTAAAGAGAAAGAACAATTACCTCCAACTGATTGACAGCGTTTAATCATACCACTGAGGCCAAATCCATATTCTAATGGCTGATCCCCTGTATATATACCATTATCATCAATTGTAAGTTTTACTACTCCATTTATTTCTGTTACGTTTACAATGACAGAATTTGCATAAGAATGTCGTAAAACGTTTGTTAAAGACTCTTGTAAGATCCGGTAAAGAATTGTACTTTCCTCTATCGTCCACTCTGTTATATTTCCATCTTGAATGAACTCAATTTGTAATAAAGAATTGGCTTGAATCTGTGAAATCAATCCTTTTAATGAAGTAAGCCCGAGATCTTTTTCATCACTTGTCCATTCTCTAACAGCAACTCGGATTTCTTCCATTCCTTTTCGTGCCACCTTTAAGAGTTCTTCGACATGATCTTGGGCAGCAACAGGATCTTTCCTTATCATAATCTTAAGAGCCTGTAATTGAATAATAAGTGAGGTCATTTGATGCCCAAGTCCATCATGGATCTCTCTTGCTAATTTTGCTCTTTCCGTAAAAGCTGCATATCGCATAGAAAATACCGTTGTTTCTTGTAGTTCAGCATGTGCTTCGTCTAATTCTTTTAGTTGTTTTTGATTTTTTTGATATGCGTCTCTTAGCTTGGATGTACTTCGGATCGAGACATAGAGGCCGATAATAATTAATGTTTCTTGATAAGGAAACGTATTCGCATGTATAAATAGAATAATAACTATCCCCGTTATAGCAGCTAAAATTGTCGTTACTCGTGTCCACTTGGGTTCTGCAGCGGCAAGAAAAACTATGAGTGGCCATAACGCATAATTTGGAAAATTCGGATGAGAAAAATATAATACACATGATATGCTTATTAATATACTCGTAAACAAAGCATACTTCCTTGCATTCCACCAAGATTTTGGTGAATACAACATCCATAGATAAACTGTTACAAAAACGCTACAAACCCATATTGCAAAGGTACCATGAGGTGCGAACCCTTTATAAAAAAATATGCATAATAAGATGCTTCCTATCGCATTTCCTGCATGACTATCCATCATTTTTAAAAATACTTTTTCCATATACTTATTCCCTCGCAAACTCACTGTTTAGTTTCTATATTTCTTGGCTATAGATGAATATCCATTTCTTGATTTACGGGCTGGAAATTTACAATTTCCAATTATAATAGTTCATCGTTGAGTTAAATTCCTGTAATGCATATCATCTAAAATCTGAAATTAAAAGAATAATGAAGTAGTTATTATAGTTTGTTTGCTTTACCTACTTCATTACACAAAAGAAGTTGTTTTCCTTAACCTATTTCTTTAATTTGCTTTTAGATTTTTTCTATATCTTTGTATCCTAATCACAATTCCAATAGTACGAATAACTACCATCGCAATTGTAAAAAATACGAAAGCAGGAGCTATAACATTAAAATCCAAGTGATTCGATACCATGAAATCTATAAATTGTTTTGGATACCAGTCTGTCGCTACATAAGCTAATACGACACGCCATCCAAGTGCAATAATCCATAAACATAAATAAGGAATACCAGCTGTTACATACCCTTTATTATCAGAACCATATTCTACTTTCACTGTAAAAAGCATTAGCCCTCCCATAATCATGCCGACCATTGTCATGATTATGAGTGCGATCATATCTGAACCTGAGGTTGGTATTTCCTCGACGAATAAATAAACACTTATACCACAAAGAATAAATGGCAATACAGCCTTTGTGGTTGTAAATACTTTCCTTCCGATTTGTGTTAATAATACAATTGTTAAAAAGGCACCAATCATTATCCAAGCTTGAGTATTCAAATTAAAACCCCCATAAAGTAAAAATTTATTGTTTATTTGCTTACTTACTGGAGGATTGTAACATCCCTAATATTCTAGAACATCTATCTGAAAGATGATTATTTTGAATACCCTCTATCTATAGATAGAGTTTTTTATTATTCTTTTGTAAAAAAATCCACTTGAATATATATAACTTGATATATGGGGCAGCAGCATACGTTCATCAACGGAAATATTTTAACCAAAAGCCAATTATTATTACGGTAATTACACAAAAACACTCAATAATCACCAAAGGTTCTCCTTCGTCTGTTTAACCCCCCCTACACTACAACGGACGAAAATCTCATCGATATGAGAAAAAGACAATCTTTGATATATTGGGTGTTGTCTATGAGTACACCACTTCTACTCATCAGGTATCATAGTAAAAAGGTTGCGGCTCGTCAGGGTTTATTTGATATGCCGACTTTTATAAAATCCATAAAAGATAATAAAAAAATACATGGAAAGAACGCATTTTGTATAAAAATATACCTTAAGTTTATGGATATGTGGCAGGACCCCATGCCCATAAACTTAAGAATATTAACTACGCCTAAGTATTAAAAAACGTTATTCTTTCTAAATAAGCTAGATTAGAAAGAATAACGTCTTTTATGAACCCCATGATTCAAGATAAATTACAACCATTCCCCCAAAAATACAATTATATATTACACCTGTATTTTCAAAAAAAGGTGCAAGAAAACTCGAATTTTACAAGTGTTTTTGAAATATTTGCAACAGAACTCTTTTTTATAAGTCAACTTCATTTATTCCTATGCTACATACGATTATCATGCCAGAAGTTTATTGGAAAATGATTATTCTCATCATAAGCTTCAAATTCATACCCCTTTTCTTTTAATCCTTTTATAATTACTGGTATTGCTGCAACAGATTGTGGATGAATATCATGCATTAAAATAATCTCTTTTGGCTTTGTTGCACCTGTAATTACACTTTCAGCAATTTTTGCCGCTGCAGCATCCACTGGCATGTTACCATATCTCCAGTCTGAAGTATCTATCGTCCAATCCCAAACTCTTAAACCACTTTCTACAACCTTATTTCGAAGTGCTTCATTTAATCCAGGCGAAGAACCATATGGAGGGCGTGTTAGTTTTGGCGATTCACCAATAATATTTGCTATTAACCCCTGGTCTTCTTTCATTTCATTGACATACTCGCCATTTGTATATAACTTCTTGGAATTGTGTGTCATACTATGCATACCTACATAGTGCCCTTCTGCTTTTTCACGTTTTACTAAATCCGGATACTGCTTTACATTTGCACCAATTAAGAAAAAAGTTGCTTTCGTATCATTTTGTTTTAATAGATTTAACAATTCAGCTGTATATTTTCCTGGACCATCATCAAATGTAAGATAAGCAATTTTCCTCACTTGACCATTAAATTGATCTGGTGCAGTCTTATTCATCTTCACCTTCGACTGTTCACCTGCAAGATGTACTGCATTCACTTGGCTGGCTACTGCTCTAGCAGGTGAAGTAATTGATTGAAACATAAAATACCCAATTGCGATTGCAATAATAGCCACTATTGTGACTATTATTCTTTTTACATTTAATACATTTCCCATTCCATGAAATTCCTTTCTTTAATAGCATTTCTCTATAATACTTCTATTCGTATTTAAATATATTCAATTTTTTCGTTCCTACAAGTACATATTAATAAACTATATGAATGGTTTTGTGCGCTCTGTACGCTAAGGATGCAACCCTTGATTTAACAGAGATTCTAATCCTTCTATTCCACCTACTACAAAAAAACGAGCGAAAATCTCATCGATATGAGAAAAAAACAGTCTTGGATATTCATAGGTGTTGTCTATGAGTATAGTGAACTTAGAAAACAAAAGAAGGCTGCATAATCTTTAAAAACGATACCTATTTAGGTTTATTTGGCATGCTCATCTTTAAGGATAAGAAGTGTTTTAAGAGTGTTGTAGTTTATTTGAACGAAAATTGATTTTGTTCTTAAAACCAAAAGTATTGTACCGTTTTTTAACATTAAAAAGAGAGGGTGACGTGCTTCTTATGAATATGCATTAAAAATAAGAGTTGTCTTTATTTCCCGCTAAAGAAAGAACCGATTTCGCGCATAAAACGTGTAAACCAATTAGCTTGCTCTACTTCAGATTTTGTTACAAGGTCTACTTGTAATGATTTACCTGATAAGAATCCAGGATTTGTACTATCATTAGACGCTATAATCATTTGGCTAATTGTTACACCTTTTTTAATAGGAGCTTCTTGTTCTTTATTCGATACTTTAAATTCTTTTTTATAAACGTCTATGCTGCCCTTTGGCATCGGAAGTGAAACAGCTTGCTTCGTTTGAACTGCTACATCTTTATCTTTTGCATTTTCTCCCCGTACTGTTTCATGCCCTTTTACTGCTGAAACTTTTTCATAGACCTTCTTCAATTCAAAATTCGCAAATCCATAATCATATAATTTCTTTGTTTCATCAAAACGTGCTGTATGAGATTTTGTTTTAATCACTACAGAGATAAGACGCATACCGTTTCTTTCTACTGTGCCAGTGAAACAGTCCCCGGCTTCTGGAGTTGTTCCTGTTTTCAAGCCATCTACACCTTCGTATTGCTTAATTAAACCTTTTAACATCCAGTTCGAGTTCGCCATATCAATTGGATACTCGCCGCCCTTTTGGAATGTTTTTTTCGGGATTTTTGCTGTTTCTAATATTTGCGGGAAATCTTGAATCAGACGTTGTGCTAAAATCGCACAATCTCTTGCAGACATTTTATTTTTGCCATCTGGAGTGGTCCCTTCAGGATGCTGTCCTTTTAAATCAATGTTTGTTAAGCCTGTAGAGTTTACAAATTTATAATTTTTCAATCTAAATTCTTTCGACTTATCGTTCATCATTTTTACGAAATCAACTTCTTTTCCAGCAATTGCTTCAGCTAAAGCAATTGTCGCACCATTGGCAGAGCAAATTGCCATTGCCTCGTATAGTTTTACCGTATAATAACCACCGTTTTCTAGGGGCACATTTGATAATGAGCGATCTTGTGAAACTTCGTGTGCGTATTTAGAAACTTTAATTTTCTGATCCTACTTAAGTTTCCCTTTAGCTATAGCTTCACTAACTAAGTACTCACTCATCATTTTTGTCATACTAGCAATCGCTAATAGTTCATCCGCATTTTTTTGATACAAAATTTTCCCGGAATCTGCTTCTACTAATATTGCTGCACCTGCTTTAATATTTAAAGTAGATCCTGTTTCTGCTGATACACTTTCATATGTAACAAACATGCTAAAAAATAGTGTAAGCACAGTTACTATTGCAATGAATTTCTTGCAAAACACACCTTTCACTTCTGTTACCTCCAATATCTGGTATTCAAAAAAACGTTATTCTAACATAATCCGCCCAAAAATAGACAATGTTATCAAATCCTATATATATTAGACATTAGAATCGTTTTTAGATAAACCATCTCAATTTTTTAAGCGCTGACACGAATCAGTTAGACTCCTGCAGTTTTATCAACTTAACGAATAGCAGTCCCTGCAAATTCTTCAAGAGTCATACCAATATCCACATATTTTTTGTGATAAGTGAATATCCAACTGAGTCATCTTTCGTAAAGGTTATAAATTCATCAAGTTTGTCAATTGAATTTCACTTTATTACTACTCCTGAAACCAAAACCATATAGGTGAAAATGCTTATTAAATCGGACAGTCGCTTACCGATTTGTACGGTATCGTTATCAATAGTATAGGCACCCAGTCCGGCGTCAAACTTTTTCTTGAATTGAGCGAATTCTAGATGAATCGTATGATTTGCAAGTTTAGTTTTCTCAGCTTTCTTGCGTTTACCTGTAATAATTTCCCTTTAAAAGTTTTATACTTGTAAGACTAACAATCTGTATTTCTACACACATCCCTATTTTTAATACCCTTGCTCCTTTCCAAATAATCCGTAATTTCATATTTTTCAAGATTACAATTAATAGACAATCTAAGTAATACATTTGTTCCTCATTTACAAAAAAATCAAGCCATTGTGCACCGCATATAGTGATACCCTATCAAAGGAAAGGTATATAAAATTTATCAAATCCATATGAGAATAGTTTCTTAGTTTCTATAAAACGCTGAGAACTATTACTAGTCCCCATTACAACAGAAATCATCCTTTTCCCATCTTGTTTTGCTGTTCCTGTAAAACAGTAACCTGCTGCATCTGTAAATCCAGTTTTAAATCCATCAACCCCTTGAAAATATAATATTTTGTTAGATGGATGAAGCATTTTATTAGTTGTATTTACAGTGGTTCCACGTAAGTTAAAAGATGTAAGTTTGGATATTTCTAAGATATTCGGATAATTTTTTATCAAATGTTGTGCTAATTTTGCTGCATCTAATGCAGTCATTTGGGATTCTTCATTTTTTTCATCAGCAAGGCCCGTTGCATTAACAAAGCTCGTCTGATTTGATAATTGCAATTGCTTTGCTTTTTCATTCATAAGCAGTGTAAAATTCTTTTCACTCTTAGAAATATGTTCAGCTAATGCAATCTTGTTCTGTATTTAAGTTTGTCATGGCATCCAGTAAACTCGTTGCATTTTTAGAATCAAGAGCTCCAGGCCGCTCGTCTCCTAAAATAATTGCTGGTTCATGAACTAACGCACGTGCTGCGGCGGAACGTTGCTTTTGTCCACCAGATACTTCAGAAGAATACATTTTTTATTTAACTCGACCATATCCTGCAATATATTTACTCCAATATGTACTATCTAAGCTATCTTCACCTATTCCGGAATTACTAGCATTATAAAACTTGTTATTACCAATATACATACCAACATGAGTAATACCTGATTTGCCCGGAACCGTTCCTTTAAAGAAAACTAAATCTCCTGGTTGAAGTGCCTTTCTTTCAACACGTGTTGTTTGATTGTATTGATCTTGTGATGTACGTGGTAATTTAATCCCTTGTGTTCCATATCCCCATTGCATTAATCCCGAACCATCAAATCCAGTTTTAGGACTATTTCCACCATATTTATATGGTTTACCTTCATGTTTTTTCATTTCTGCATAGACTTTATTAAATTGGCTGGCAGTTATTGATCTAGTAGTGGAAGCTGATATAGTTTGTATTGTATTTCCCTTTTGAAAAACACTACCAATTTCATCTGCAGAAGCAAGACTACCACCCGATCCTAGCATGACACCTAACGTTAATGAACCAATAATAAATTTCTTCTCCTATATTCTTTTGTAAGAATTTATACTTCTCACCTAATAGGTTAATTGGAATATACGGAGAAAAAAGCATAGGTAATCATACATTATTCTACATATTTCTTATATTTTGTATATTCATTAATATTTCATTCTCCTATATTTATTTAAATTGGATAAATCCTATAATAAAAGTATAAAAATGAATTATTAAAATATTCAAATGTTAATTGAGAAATAAAAACTACTCTTTTATATAATGATAGAAAATAAGTACGTTAAGTAAATGCCCTTATTTATATTCTATTTCTTCCTTATTATCCTTAAGATAAAACATTAATTCTATTGTGGCTAGTGTTACAGATTCATTAGCCCCAATAATATGTAATTTTGTTTTTGTATGGTTGTTTTTCCAACAACTACGGGTTGAAACCCTTCTCCGTTTTTCAAATGTCCACTGCCGCCTTCTTCCCAATTAGGCTTTGAAGCTTCACATCCGATACTTCTAACCTCTTTATAGGCTGCGTTTGATTTTTTAGACGCTTGTGGTTCACCATTTGCGTCTAAATGTCCCGCTAACATGAAATCTATGATCTTCCTTTTTACAGTTGTAATAATCCCTTTCAATCCATCTTCTGTTTTTAAAATTAATCCTAGGATACTTGTTTCTAAAGTTAATGCATCTCCGCCATTAATAGAATAACTAATGTAAGGAAATAGATTTTTTACACTTGCTTAATGAACACTTTCTTTGCATTTTAAACATTACTTCCTTTATTTCTCCTGTTATAACAAAAGTAGTTGATACTATTGATAAAAGTTACTAATTTTAACATTATCACCCTTATTTTAGAGTGGTTTCATGTGGTAAATATTACCCTAATTTAAGGTTGGTATAGTAAACCTATTTTTCTTTTGCCAAGTATTCGTTAAATTAGAATTTAACGAACTCTTGATTATGTGAAGATGCTATCCCCTCCTACCGTTGTACAAAGACATGAAAATGGATACTTTTTTATAAAGAAATTACTTTAGTTATATATATATCTACGTACATCTTTACCATGATTTTTAATAGCAAATCTGTTAATTAAAAGGTACAGTTGCGTATTACGATTCTTTCTAACATAAAAATACATCACTATTTAATAGTGATGTATTTTTATGTTAGATGTTAGATATTAGAATAGGAATACGGGCGAATTAATAAGGAAAAGGTTACTGCATAATATTTCTATAATAGGGTATCAATTAAAGATGCATGCTTTATTCCATAATAGAGCATTTAAATCCTAACTTCTCAGTTTTATCTACACTTTCTTATCTGCCAACGAAACATTAGATACAATTATCAATCCATTTCCCTTTTAGGCTCTACCAACATGATGTGGGATTCCTTTTCAGTGAAAGGTTTATGCTCAACGCCTCTCGGGACAATAAACATCTCGCCCTTAGAAATTTTCACCTGTCCATCACGAAAATCGATGAACATCTCCCCTTCAAGCACGATAAATAGCTTATCCGTATTAGGATGCTCATGCCATATAAAATCTCCATTAGCCTTAAAAAGCTGAATTTGATCATCATTCATTTCACCAATCACTCGTGGATACCAATAATCGTTAATTTTAGATAACTCGTCATTTAGTTTAATAGGTTGGTAATGGATAATAATCCCTCCTCATTTTTAACTTCCACTATATTACAGTAACCTAAGTGAAAAAGTCGTCATTACGCTTAAAAAGAAAATGCTCAGGCCAGAACTTTTCATTCAGATAGTACAAAAGAGTGATTTCAATGAAAGTTCTTTCAATCCAATGTTTCCTTTAACTCTCCATAAGTATAGAACAGTGATTTTCAAATAAGAATGGACCCCTGTTGACATTAGTATGGATTATTGATGAACTTCTCGCGATATTTAGTAGGCGAAATGCCAACTCGATTCTTGAAAACTCTACTAAAATAAAAAGGGTCTGCGATTCCAACAGCCTGCGCAATTTGTTGTACAGGCACACCACTTGTACATAACATTTTTTGAGCCATCTTTATACGATAGTTCAATAAATATTCTGCTGGCCCTATACCTGCATGCTTTCTAAACACGTAAGAAAGACGATTTCGATTAACATTATTTTGTTCTGTAAGCTCATGTATTGTAATATCTTTATAATAGTATTTACGAACGTAACTAGATATTCGTTCGAATAAAGTATGCGAATCATGGTTGTTTTCTCTATTGACAACACTTAATAAAGCTTCATTCAACGCTTCGCGAAAAAGCATTTCTGTCTGAAACATCGAAATGCCTCCACGCTGATTATACACATCCCAAAGACGCATAAGTAATTCGACAAGACGAGGAGATTGTCCTGTGAATAATTCAAAATGCTGATGAGTAAAGCCAGAGTCTTCTCGTTCTGAATTGCTTATCCGATATAAAACAAGAATATATTCCCAGTTTATTTCACCAAACATTTTATGGGCTAATGTCATTTTTGCGCCCCCATGTATAACTTTTCCTGGGGAAAGGGTATACGGCGTACCATTAAATTGAAATTGCGTCTTCCCTGTAAGCGGAAATACAAATCCAGGGAAATAATCTGTAAACTCAGCACAAGGCACACCTGGATTTTTAGCATAACGATATACTCCTTCTACTCGGAAAGGAGTATTGGCAAGATACTCTGCTAACTCATTCACGTCCAACTTCACAATGCACGCCTCATTTCAATAATAGTTTTCTTGTAATTCGCGAGATTAATTGGTGTACATTCTGGGCAACGCTAAACTAAAAATAGTACATACGCCTTAACAAGATCTGGTTACTAACCTATAAATATATTGTTTTTCATTTATTTAGTCTACTGTTAAGCAGCTTTATTGAAAATTAGAAATTCAACCTTTATATGTTCTACAAAAACTTATCTAATCCCTTTTTATTTCAAATTTATATTAATAGCTCTGATATAAGAGTTAGATATTAAAATTGAAACCAGCTCCTAAAAATTCAACGTATAGTAGTTAAAATTTCATTGTGTTTGCAGCTAGTTTTAAAAAGTACCCACTTGGTTGTTGTCTGTATGTATGTGAAAAAGTATCCACTTTAGTGTCTCCGTTTAAAAATGTATACTAAATAAACTTTCACCGTAGATAATTCAACATAATTTCAGAAAAAGATATACTAGGGAAAGTAAAGGGACAATTGGAGATAGCAGATAAATAAAAGAGCCTACTCGTATGAGCCGGCTCTTGATTACCTCTCCTTTGAGAAAGAGAAATTCTTTCAGTAAACTTATTAAATGCGTTATCATTGTTTTACTAGCCATTGTTCAATTACTTTCACAGTTTCATCTCGTTGTGCTTTTGGCGTAATTAAGCTTGCATTATCACCTTTTTGCTCACCATACATGCCAAAATAAGCATGGTTTCCGCCTTTTATCATGTGCATAGTTGTATTCTTTGACATTAACTTTTTATAGTTTTCTATTTTTTCTACAGTTGCTAAAGCATCTACTTCCCCATAAATCGATAACATCGGAATCGATTTCGTAGAGAAGTCATCTGCAGGATAAGAACCTAAAAAAATGATCCCGTCTATCTTGTCTTCATGTTGAAAGGCATACTTAGAAATCATAGCTCCCCCCATTGAATGCCCCGCAACATACCACTTCTGAACTTCAGGATACTGTTCCATTACACTGTCTACCACATTGATTCCAAATATCGCTAAGTTTAGTGGTAACTTAGGCATCACTACAAAGTGCCCATCTTTTGCAAGAGCTTCCCCTAAGTAACTATAAGCCTCAGCTTCTACTTTAGCTCCTTGGTAAAAAATAACCCCCACTTTAGCATCTTTCTGCCCAAAAACTATATTATCTTCTTCTTTTTTATATTCCACTAACGACAAAGCCTCTTTCGTTGGTTTATACGTAAACTGAGACCAAACAAAAAAACTAATACTTCCCATAAGTAAAATACCTAGTAAAGAGTACAGAACAATCTTCATCCACTTCTTCACATTTATGCCCTCCCTAAGATGTGTATATTCTATACTTTAATTATTATTAATATGGTTGTCGAATAATCTTAACTAATATGTTTAGAAAAAATACTACGAGCACCTCAAATGCCGTTTTAAACTAAGGTCAATATATTCAGCCTAAAACGCAGGTTGCATACTCTAAATAAAACTTTTAAAAAAAAGCCGATTTCTTTATCGTATAAGAAATCGGCTTTTTTTTAATTATTGATTTAGTAATAAAAACACCTTTTTAAGATAACTAGGTTCATACTATAGACGTTGATCTTTCTGGAAGTTTAAACGAAAATGATCCTCATCGTTATATACCCCAAATTCATATCCTTGCTCTTTATAAAATTTAATAATTTCAGGAAGAGCTTGTAATGTTTGCGCCTTTTCATGCATTAAAACAACTTCTACTTCTTCTGTTGTTTGTTTCTTTACATTTTCGATAATCTGAGTTGGATTATCTTTTAATTTCCAATCATTTGAGTCTATTGTCCAATCCCAAACTTTTATTGCTGCTTCTACAATTTGATTACGAATTTCCTCACCCTTTAATCCTGGTGCAGATCCATATGGCGGACGAACTAGTTTAGGAGTTGTACCCGTAATATTATGGATAAGAGCTAACGTTTCTTTCATCTCCGGTACGAATTGTCCTTTTTTGTATAGCTTATCACTATTATGTGTCATACTATGAGCACCAATATAATGTCCTTCTTTTACCGCTCGTTTTACATTTTCCTGAAAACCTGTATTTTGTAAATTGCTACCTTGCATAAAAAATGTTGAAGCAACATTTTGCTCTTTTAGTACATCTAAAAATTTCCCAGTTAATTCGCTAGGACCGTCATCGAATGTTAAATACACAACCTTTCCTACCGGTTTTCCATCAGGTCTTTTCTGCTTTGCCGGTGATGTTTCCTTTTTCTTTTCTTGTTGTTGCGTATTAACTTGTTTACTACTTTCATTAGCTACTCCCTTCGCTGGGGTAGAGTTCCAATTTCCAATTAAGAAGAATGTGAAAAAGGTCGTCGCTAAAACAACTCCTAGAGATATTATTGCCTTCGTTACTACACTTGTTTTTTTCTTACTTTGCGATTCTTTCATTATTTTTCAATCCTTTCCCTATTAATTTTTATATTCATTATTTATAAGGCTGAGCCTTTATTCGATTGAATCATTAGTTTCAACCGGTGTTTACAATAAATAGATTAATAGAAAGAGGTAAAGATAAAATGCAGATAACGTCGAAATCAGTTAAAGAATAGCGTATTGTGTTTACTTTTTAAAAAAGAATTTGTTTCACTAATACAGTTAAATTTGAAAAATAAATATACACCTAAAATAAAAAATACTATTCTTTCTAATTAAGATTTAGAAAGAATAGTATTTTTCTACTTGGCTATTTTATTACATAATAAAATAATTAATAATGCCATCCACAATACCTTGTTGCGACTTTGCCTGGAATTCTTCTGAATTCATTCTTTTTTCATCACTCACATTAGATGTAAATCCTAACTCAATTAAGATCGCTGGAGAAGGGTTTTCTCGTAAGACAAGAAAATCACTACCATGAATGCCTCGATCTCGGCTGTCTATATTTTGATTAAAAATAGCTTCTTGTACAATCTTAGCTAATTTTTTATCTTTCCTTTTATTAGATCCATAATGAGTTGTTATTCCTTTTACATTTGTATCCTCAAAAGCATCATGATGAATGCTAATATAAAGATCCGCCGAATGGTCTTTTGCTACTTTGACACGCGCTTGTAATTCTTCTTTTTGTTTTGTTTCTGGAAGTAAACTCATATCTTTTTCGCGTGTTAATATAACTTTTGCATCCGTTCTTCCTTCTAATTCTTTCTTTATATTTTGTGCTACTTTTAAATTAAGTTCTTTTTCAACCGTTCCAAATTTCTTTCCTTTCGTCCCTCTATCTCCTCCACCGTGCCCCGGATCAATTACAATTGTTTTTCCTTCTAATCGTAAATCCTCTTTTGATATATTTTTGTGCCCCTTAGCATATATGAAACTAACGCCTGTACCCATTATTATTATAATAAGCAAAAGCAATATCGCTCTATTTTTCATTTTAACAATCTCCTTATCAGCTTTTCATTCCGTTTCTAATGAAAATAGTAATGAATGCTCATAAAGATAAAATGCAGATAATGTCGATTTTATTTAAAAATGACAAAAACGTGTAGAACAAAAATTCTACACGTTTTTATTTAAATAGAAATAAAATAATACTCCATCTTCTGTATTCGAAACACCATATTCCGCACCATGCAACTCTAATATATTCTTTGAAATAGCAAGGCCTAATCCTGTTCCACCTTTGGAGCGTTGACGAGACGTATCTCCACGATAAAAACGATCCCATATTTTTTCTAAATGTTCTAGTTCAATATGTGCACCTTTATTTTCTACACATACTTTTACACGTTCATTCTCTTCTATTGTAGAAATAATAATATTCTCCTGCTCTGGTGTATAGCGAATCGCATTCGTAATAAAATTCGTTATAACTTGTTCTATGCGATGTTGGTTTGCAACAACTGCAATTTTAGAAAGTTGTTTATGAACATGTAATTGCTTAGCTGTTATATCCGAGGTTAATTGCTCACATATATAATCAATCATCTCATCAATATGAAAGACATCCATTTCCATTTTATACGTACCAGATTCGAATTTTGCTAACTCCAGCATATCAATAATGAGCATATCCATTTTATCTACTTCTTTTGACATTGCTTTAAAGTAATACTCCTTTTTATTACTAGCAACACCATCCTCCAAAATTGAAATACAGCTCTTCATTATACTTAAAGGTGTTTTTAACTCATGTGAAACACCCGCAATAAATTCTTTACGTGTATTTTCTAATTGCTTTTCTTTTTCTATATCTTGCTGCAATTGATAAATATACGAATGCAGCAAGATATAGAAAGTGTATTAATATTTTGTGATAAATCACCTATTTCATCCTTTGTCGTAATAGGTATCGTCTCTGAGAAATCTAAATCCGCAATTTTTTTTGTAGTATCATTAATTTGTAATAATGGCTTGGCGATTTTTTTGAGTAATAGAACGATATCAAAACAATTAAAATCAGTACAAAGATAATTAAATATACATAATAATCCTTAATCATTTGCACTGCTTCATCAACTGGTTGCAATGATGTCATAGCAAATATATAGTTTGTCTTACCCTCTGCGTCTTTTGTTGGCTTGATTAATAGTTTATATTTAATATCATTTTCTTCGTAATCCATTATTTCTATAGAAGTAACATCATTAGATTTTTGTTCCAATAATAAATCAACCTGAAATTGTTTTATTCTATCTATAAGCACACGATTTCCATATATAAAGTTCGTTCCTACAGTCCCCTCCGGTAATTGCACGTTTTGAATGATTCCTGCTAAATATAATTGTGAACTTTCTTTTGAAGATACAGCTTTTGGCCCATACAATCTTTCTGACAGTTGCTTGTTCTCTAACCCAACATTCTTCTCTTTTATTGTTAACATTGCAGGGACTACTATATCCCCCTTCTGTACTCCATCGATAATAATATGACTCCCTTGTTCTAAACTATATTTCATCCTTTCTATATCTTCTAAATTGATAAAACTATACAACGGTATATGAATGGAACGTTCAGAAAATCTCTTGTTTTCGTTAGGATCTAATTGAATTTCTAAAGAGAAATCATTTGCATATTTTATATTACCTGCACGATCTAACGTTGTAATCCATGTTGCATTCTGTTGATAGAAATTTTGTTCCAATTCTTGAATTGCTTTCGCATCATCTCCAGCTTTTACATATGCTTTTTCAAAGGATTGAATATTCATTTTAATATCATTAACTTTTCGATTTGCGTAGTATTGCTTAAAAAATATAGTTTGTCCAATAAAAATAGTTACTAAAATAAGTGTGCATATTGCTGTTGTTAATATAAATAACTTTAATACAATTCCTTTTTTCATGCTTGTCCCTCAAATTTATAACCAGCTCGTACAACAGTTACAATACAAGCTGCTTTTTGTCCTAATTTATGACGCAAATTACGGATATGACTATTAATAGTGCGATCATCCTCATCCACCCGAGCCGTTAGCATAATAATAGGTACATTAGATTTCTTCCGAATTCGCCGACAGACCGCCCAACCATCTAATTCCGGTAACATAATATCTAAAATAATTAAATGCACCTCATGCTCTTCAAATATAGATAACGCTTCTTTCCCATCTATCGCCTCTAAGACGTTATATCCTTCGTTTAATAAGTAATCCTTCATAATTTCACGTAAAATATCTTCATCTTCTACAATTAATATTGTTCTTTGCATCTTTTATCTTCTCCACGATTTATTTTATCCCGCTTTAATGGGCAGTAAGACCCCCACCTCAAAATGCAGCGAAAGCAAAAAATTTAGCTGGGGATCAACTGCCCATAAAAGTCCGATTGGTTCAACTAATAATCAGTGGGGGATGAAGAAAACCCCCACTGATTAAAGTTTCACTTTATTGTTAGGAAGAAATAGTTCATTTTATATGTTAACCAATTAGAAATCTTTCACTATTTCCGTCGCTACTACATACAACATAGTTACATCAAGATAATAGCATGACGGTATAAAGATAAAATGCAGAGATAGCCTTACTATTGAAATTCTATTATAATTTTGTAATTGGAATGAATTTGAATCACATAAAGAACCAGAAGAAATACTATTATTTGGAGGTATCACGATGAGCCTTTTCATTAGAGCGTTAGAAACAAATGATTTAGACAATCTCCCGGAAATTGATGACAGTTTCATAGTGAATGCTCGGTTAATTCTTTCTCTTTCAAAATTAAATGGACGCATAGAATATACAGTAGAAGACGTTCCGAGTTATGAAAAAAGTTATTTACAAAATGATAATGAAGAACTGGCCTACAATGAATATATAGATAAGCCCAATCAAGTAATTTACATAGCACTGTTACATAACCAAATCATTGGACTCATAGTATTGAAAAAGAATTGGAATGACTATGCTTACATAGAAGATATAGCGGTGGATAAAAAATATCGTACACTCGGAGTTGGTAAAAGATTAGTTGATCAAGCAAAGCAGTGGGCAAAAGAAGGCAACTTGCCAGGTATCATGCTTGAAACGCAAAATAATAATGTCGCAGCATGTAAATTTTATGAAAAATGCGAATTTGTAATTGGTGGGTTTGATTTTCTTGTTTATAGAGCTTTGGATATAACAAGTGATGAAGTTGCAATTTATTGGTATTTTCATTTCAAATGAAAATGTTCTTACCGTTAAACAAAAACAAAATAAAAACCCCCATCTCTCCATATTAAAATCGAGAAATTGGGGTTAATTTATTTCATCATATTTTTATTTAAAACAAATAACTAATTAATAATCCTGCTGATAATAAGAAGCCGAAAATCGTATTTGTCATCGCTGTTGATTTCATTGCGATGCGCATATATCCCGGATCCTTTGCTCCTTTTTGGAAACTTCGAATGGCAGAGATTGGCTTTCTCAAACCTAGGAACATAACTAATGCCCAAGGGCTTATATAACCCATCAATACAATTACAGCGATCCATACATAAGCAATGAAAAATGCTACAGCTAGTGTTACGATTGCTTTCTCTCTCCCAAGGAGGATTACTAATGTCTTTCTTCCACCTTTAATATCTTCTTCAATATCTCGGATGTTATTCGACATGTTGATTGCACCGACTAAAATTCCAATTGGAACGGAAATCAATACACTTTCAATTGTTATCGTATTCGTTTGAATAAAGAAAGCAATGAGTACAAAACATGTCCCCATCAACAATCCAGAAACTAATTCTCCAAACGGAGTGTACGCAATTGGTAATGGACCACCTGTATATAAATAGCCAACCGCCATCCCGATTAAACCGATAACGACTAACCACCAGCTGCTATTCATACAAATATAAACTCCAATAATTGCTGCTACTACATACAATAAAAGCGCAACTGTTAACACATTTTTCGGTTTCAATCCATGACGGACAATTCCACCACCGATACCAACAGAATCAGCGGTATCTAATCCACGTTTGAAATCATAGTACTCATTAAATAAGTTCGTTGCGATTTGCAATGCTAAACATGCAACCATCATCGCAATAAATAAAAGCCAATGAATGTCTGTAACATAAAGTGATGCTACTGTTCCTAAAATTACAGGAGAAAACGTCGCCGTTAATGTATGCGGGCGCGTCATCTTCCATATTAATTTAGCGGAACTAATTTCTTTTTCTGTCCCCATAACTCTGTTCAATCTCCCAACATTTTAAATATAAATGACTAGCAGTATCTTTCTATCTATTTTCTGCTTCACATCTATTATATCAAAAAAAGAATTGGCGATAGAACTTTAATGCTCTTGCCTGCACCATAACTTTGCATCAAAATATCGTTTTTTCTAATAATAGGTACAGCCGCATGCTCATCAAGCTAACAAAGTAAATTACTAGATATGAAACGATCCTTGTTTCGCATCTAATAATTTATAGAAAAGTAGGCATACTAAAGAAGCCTATTAAAACGTGATTTTTTCGCTTGAAACAGTAACGGAAAGTAATCTTTAATTATAAAAATCGCTTTGTATTCGCTCAACTCCTGCTCTATCTTTTCAAATAGAGGCGTTTAAAGATTTTATATACCATGCATCCATAGTAGAGTGTTCAGAACCTGGTAGGGGTTCATTTAAAAGTATAAATTCAAATTTTTCATATAATAGACATGCAGTTTTTAATTCATGCATTGTTTCTAAATAGCACTTTCCATAATGTGTAGCGGCAAATGACAAAGCTGTTTCCATTAGTTTCTTGGAAAGCCCTAAACCTTGTGCTTTTGGACTTAAGTATAGCTTTTGTAATTCGCAAACTTTATCATGTTCGTTAAACGGTGCTATACCAATTCCACCAACAACTTCTCCTTCCATTTCCACTACCCAATAGTTCGCATGTTTTAGATTATTATAATATTGGTGTAGGTCATTAAGTTGAGGGTCAAAATAAGCTGTTCCAGGAAGCGCTAATCCAAGTGATTTTAATGAATCTTGTATAATTTCTTTTACTCTTGCATTGTCTTCTTTTTTCATTTCTCGAATCATCATATACAATCTCCTTCAATTAAGTTTTATTAAAGATTACGACAGATTTTTGAAAATGGCCCCTCTAAATGTTGACTAAGTCCACGTTTTAAAGGTACAGTTATATTAATATTAAATGTGGACTTAGTCAACTAAAGGAGACTCCATGGATAAAAAAATTATTTATGACATCAGGCAATTCAACCGATTTTATACAAAGGTACTTGGTTTATTTAATAATCAAATTCTAGATACAGATTATTCATTAACCGAAACACGAATACTATTTGAAATAAGCGAAAGAACAGAGTGTATTGCGAATACTCTTGTGCAAGAACTTAATATTGACAGAAGCTATATGAGTAGAATTTTACGTAGATTTGAGAAGGAAGAATTAATAGAGAAACGAAGCTCACTAAAAGACAGCAGAAAAAACTTGCTCTTTTTGACAAAAAAAGGAGAGGAACTACTAGATATAATTCATATTCAGTCAGATGAACAAATAAATCAATTGTTTAACGGACTAAGTGATAGTGAGATTAATGAGATTCGTATTTCCATGATGATAATAAAAGAAAAATTAAATAAAAACATTAAACAAAAGTAAAAAAATGAATTGGGGTAGCGTCACATATCCATCAATTTAACAGAACAGGTTACCCCTAAAACGGTAAAAGTGAACTTTGGTGCTATTTTTGTTTAGTGGGTACTTTAAAATATTAGCTTGATGGTGATGAGGTACAGCCGAGATACATGAATATTAGGCTTACAACCTTTTGAACTTATCACTAGGTTTTATTATGTCTATTTACAAGGAACTGGCTATAACAACTACATTAGGTCTTTCAAAAGGAAATCCGTTGCTCAAATTCGAACAACGGACCTTCTTTATATGAACCAATGTAAAACATCCTCGGCAATCTCTTCCGGTCTATCCCAATGCATTAAGTGCCCTGTATTTGTATAAAGCTTAGGCGTAATATCAATATGCTTCCTAAATTCCGCGATCTACAATTCTCTTATTTCTAAATAATTATCTGGAAGATCACAATACAATAGTAAAATATCGTTTTTAATTTTATGCGATTTCAATGTCTTATACACCGTATATTGAAACTTAATTACACTTCTAGCGGTATCGCCAGTAGCATGCCATTTCACTTTATTATCTTCTTCTCTCATTAAATCATAAACCGCACGCTCTATTAATGGCGACCATCTAGTGTAAACCATTTTTTCTGATTGGATGAACGCTTCTTTACTGTCAAAAATATATTCATCAAAATCTTTCTCATAATGGGTGATTTCTTCTTCTAATGACCGAGGTGGGCACTCTCCTTCTTTCTCACCTTTATATAGCTCCGCAAAATATTTTGCATTCATTTTACCATGATGATAACCACCATCTAACAAAACCATTTTATTTACTTTTGTAACCCATTAATAATTGTATCTATATTCCATTTCATCATTTTCAAATACGTATCTCCGTCCTCACCTGATTTACCTAGTGAGTCTGTAAAAATTGTCCCTGCAATCGGCACGTTTGTTTCTTTTGAAACAGTTTCCATGCTACGTCGATCTACACTTGTTTCAACAAATAACGCTGGCACTTTGTTTGTTTGAATTACACTTACAACATCTCTAATTTGGTCTGGCGTACCTTGGTTTTCTGAGTTAATTTCCCAAATGTATCCCGTCTTCATATCATATGCTTTTCCAAAGTATTTAAAAGCACCTTCACTAGAGATTAAGAAACGTTTTTCTTCAGGAATTTGATGAATTCTATTCACTGTCTCATCGTGTAACTTTTGAAGATCTGCTACATACTTGTCGGCATTTTTAGTATAGAACTCTTTATTTTTAGGATCTTCTTTAATTAATGCCTTTTTCACATTTTCAGCATATGCAATACCGTTTTTAATATTCATCCATGCATGTGGGTCTGGTTCTTTTTCTAATCCTTTTGTTTCTAAGTAAATAGCTTCTACACCTTCACTTACTTTATAAACAGGTGCATCTTTTTCTGATTTATTTGCCGTTTTTAATAGTTTTTTAAACCATGCTCCGCCTTCTTCTAGGTTTAGCCCATTGTAAAATACCATATCTGCATCTGTCATTTTCATAACATCTTTTGGTAGTGGATCATATTCATGCGGGTTAGCTCCAATCGGAACAAGACTATGAATCTCAACTTTATCTCCACCAATTTGCTTCACCATATCATATATAATGGAGTATGTAGTTACAACTTTTAATTTTCCACTACCCTCTTCTTTTCCATTGGTGTTACTCGAACACGCTGTTAATGCAAATACGAAAATACAAAGTATCGATAATAAAACATTTTTAAATTTCATCTTTATCCTCCAATCAATTATGACAACTCTGCTCTATTTTTTCTAATTTTGATAGCTCTCCAAAACAAACCTTGTGACGGTGAGAAAAAGAATGCTAATGCGAACAAGAATGTTGCGACAAGAACAATTGTTGCACCTGAAGCAAGATTATAAGAGAAACTAAAATATAGCCCTACTACAGATGAAAGAGCACCAATACCTGCAGCTAAATAAATCATGACCCATAAACGATTTGTTAATAAATACGCTGTAGCCGCTGGTGTAATAAGCATGGCGACAACTAAAATAATTCCTACAGTTTGAAGCGATGCAACTGTAACCATTGTAAGTAGAATCATTAAGCCGTAATGAATCCATTTGTTCGGTAATCCGTAACTTTGCGCCATCGTTGGATCAAAAGTAGATACGAGTAATTCTTTGTAAAACAACATCACAAGCCCAATAATGACTACTCCGATAATAAGTGTCATCCACATATCAGAAGAACGAACTGACAGGACATTCCCGAATAAAATATGATACAAATCAGAACTACTCTTCATAAAGGTAATTAAAATAATCCCTACGGCAAAAACAGATGTAAACATAATCCCTATCGCCATATCATGCTTAATTCGACTATTTTGACTTACAAACCCAATTCCAACTGCAGTAATAACACCAGTTAAAACAGCCCCTATGAAATAGTTCATACCAATCATATAAGAAAGCGCTACTCCGGGAAGAACAGCATGTGAGATTGCATCACCCATTAATGCCATGCCTCGTAAAATAATAAAACATCCTATTACCCCACAAATCACGCCTACCATAACGGAAGTTAATAGCGCCTTCTGCAGAAAACTGTACTGCGTTAACGCATCTATAAATTCTACAATCTTCATGATGAATGTACCTCCGCTGCATTATTAAACAATATGCCGTGATTTATATACGCTTTTGACATAACAGTTGGTTCTAATACTTGCCTTACTTCTCCGTAATGAATTAAGCTCTTATTCAATAATAGTAATTTATCAAAATAGGACTCTGCTTTACTTAGGTCGTGATGTACAACAACAATCGTTTTTCCTTCTTTGCGTAATTCTCTAAGAATTTTAATAATTGTCTCTTCACTTGTTACATCAATTCCAACAAACGGTTCATCTAAGAAGAAGATTTCCGCCTTTTGCGCTAAAGCTCTCGCTAAAAAGACACGTTGTTGTTGCCCACCTGAAAGCTCACCAATTTGACGATTCTTAAATTCCTCCATACCGACTTTTTTTAGACATTCAAAAGCCCAATCTCGATGCCCTTTCTTCGGTCTTTTCATCATCCCTAAAGATGGATACGTTCCGATTAGCACCACATCTGAAACTGTAATCGGGAAATCCCAATCTACATCACTTCTTTGTGGTACATAAGCAACATGTTTTCTAGCGCTCCGAATATCCTCTCCAAGAACTTGAACGTATCCCTTATCATTTGGGATTAAATCTAGAACAGCTTTCATTAAAGTAGATTTTCCCGCTCCGTTTGGACCAATAATTCCAACGAGTTTCCCTTTTTCAATATCGAAGGAAACATTTTGAACTACTTGATTCCCTTGATAAGATACAAACAAATCTTTGACAATTATAGCCTCATCCATTTTTTATGCATTCCCCTTTCTTTTTTTCATCTATATAATTATTTTGCACTAAGGCAACTTTTAAATAAAAAAATATAATGCGAATGTAAATTCACACCAAAGTTTCCTCGAGGAAACTTTTTTATATGAGTCAAATTATATAAGCTAGATGCAAATTTGTAAACCGCTTTTTATTACTTTATGAATATATCGTGAAAACTTGCCTCTAAAAAACAAAAATATTAAACTTTTCTCAATTCATTTTGACACACATATTAGCCAATGCTAATATGAATAAAGAATAACATATTAGTAATTACTAATACGAATGGAGAGGATACAATTGTGCAACTCAAATGATTCAGATGTAAAAGCCAAGTTCATCCGTGGCTTTGCTGATAAAACAAGATTACAAATTCTTCAATGTATGATGGATGGTGAAAAAACAGTATCTGAAATTGTGGAAATCACGCAAGGAAATCAGTCAAATATATCTCAGCACTTAAACTGTTTAAAAGGATGCGGAATCATTCTAGGTAGACAGGAAGGAAAATACGTCCACTATTCCTTACGCAATAAGCAAATTGAACAGTTACTCACTATGTTTGATGTCGTTTTTCATGAAGTACAAAATGAAGTAGCGTCATGTGATAAAAACGATGCTTGTTTATCTCAAAAAGGAGAAAACTGTCATGACAAATAAGAACGGGAAGGAAAAACAAACTTCACCATGTTGTTCTTCAAAAAAAGAGATTCTGATTGTTCCTATTGCTAAGGAAACCTCTTGTTGTAGTACTGAAAAAGAAATAGAAGATTCGTCATGTTGCTCCTCTAAAAAAGAGATTCCAATTATCTCTATCACGAAGGAAACCTCTTGTTGTAGTAGTAACAATGATTCTATAAAAACAGAAAATAGCTCTTCCTGCTGTT
This sequence comes from Bacillus cereus group sp. BfR-BA-01309, assembly GCF_022664315.1. NCBI lineage: Bacteria > Bacillati > Bacillota > Bacilli > Caryophanales > Bacillaceae > Bacillus > Bacillus cereus group sp. BfR-BA-01309. The sequence continues at coordinate 227,535 of NZ_JAKUHE010000008.1, read as the reverse complement.
CATCTGAATTAGCTCAAGAAAAAGAACAAACGACATCAAAGTCTTCTTGCTGTAGTGACAACTCATGCGAAGATCCATCTCCTCCTCGTGCTACTCAGAAAATAGTAGGAGACGGTGTACAAACATACGTAGTGGACGGAATGGATTGCGGTGCATGTGCCTTAACAATCGAAAAGCATCTACAAAATGTTTCAGGCGTAGAAGAAGTTCGAGTAAACTTTGCTACTGGAAAAATGCATATTCGTCATGACCGCGATGTGGATGACATTATAAAAGAAGTGTCTAATGCAGGGTTTGGGGCTTCCTTAGCAGGAGCCCGCAGAGGGTCCGCTCCTGTTCAAAAAGCTAAAAATACAACTTTAATTCTTTCAGGATTATTTTTAGCTTTAGGGTTTGGAGGAAGTTTTACAAACATATCACCTCTTCTTATTACACTTCTCTATGCGGCGAGTATCGGTATCGGTGGTTATAAACCCGCTAAAAGCGCCTTTTATGCAATTAGAAGTAAATCACTTGATATGAATGTTCTTATGATATCAGCTGCAATTGGTGCTGCATTAATTGGTCAATGGCTAGAAGGTGCAACCGTTGTTTGGTTATTTGCATTAGGTGCAACTTTACAAAATAAATCAATTGAACGTACACGAGAATCTATTCGCGGATTAATTGATTTAGCACCGTCAGAAGCTTGGGTACAAGTTGGTACTGAACTTATAAAAAAATCTGTAGATGATATTGCAGTGCGTACAACAATTGTTGTAAAACCTGGTGAAAAGATCCCATTAGACGGCACAGTTACAGGCGGTACTTCTACTGTAAACCAAGCTCCGATAACTGGTGAATCTATCCCAATTGATAAACAAATTGGTGATTCCGTATATGCGGGGACGATTAATGAGGAAGGTTCACTTGAGATTACAGTAACTAAACTCGTTGAGGATACTACGTTATCTCGAATTATCCACCTTGTAGAGGAAGCACAGGAAAAGAAAGCACCGACAGAAGCATTTGTGGATCGTTTCGCAAAAATCTATACACCTATCGTTTTTGTATTAGCAATCGGTGTCATGATCATCCCTCCCCTTCTTGGTATGGGCGAATGGATGGAATGGATTTATAAAGGGTTAGAACTTCTTGTTGTTGCGTGTCCTTGTGCTTTAGTTATCTCAACTCCTGTTGCAATCGTATCTGCAATAGGAAATGCCGCAAGAAACGGTGTACTCATTAAAGGTGGTACTGCACTAGAAATTGCAGGTGCATTAAATGCTATTGCGTTTGATAAAACAGGTACATTGACTGAAGGAAAACCAAAAGTAATGCATGTGCGAATCTTACATTATACGGAAGATGAATTATTATCAATTGCCGCAACAATTGAAGAATATTCTAATCATCCCATTGCAAAAGCCATTACAGCATATGCTAAGGAGCATCAAATTTCTATCCAAAGTGGAACGGACTTCCGCGCTATTGTAGGGAAAGGTGCGCAAGTCACAATAGATGGCGAAACATACTACGCTGGAAATAAAGCATTATATGAAGAGTTTGGAATTTCGCTTCAAATGTGGAATGAACCAGTTCGAGAGATGCAAAGAATTGGTCAAACCGTGATACTTGTTGGAACGAACAAAGTTATTTTAGGAATGATTTCAGTAGCGGATTCCATTCGCTCTACTACTTATGAAACGATTCAAGAATTAAAACGAGCAGGTATTCAGGAAACTGTTATGTTAACAGGAGACAACGAAGGAACAGCTGAACATATTGCACAAAAAGCAAAAGTAGATCGTTATTTTGCTAACTTACTTCCAGAAGACAAAGTGCATGCTGTAAAACAACTTCAATCTGAAGGAAAAACAGTAGCTATGGTTGGGGACGGTATTAATGATGCCCCTGCCCTCGCTACTGCAAATCTAGGAATTGCTATGGGCGGTGCTGGAACTGATACAGCAATGGAAACGGCAGATATTGTATTAATGGCAGATAATCTTGAAAAACTTCCGTATACGATGAAACTTAGCCGGAAAGCATTGCACATTATTAAACAAAATATATGGTTCTCATTGATTATTAAATTTATTGCCCTTGCCTTTATCTTCCCAGGCTGGCTTACTCTTTGGATGGCTGTACTAAGTGATACAGGCGCTGCGCTTATTGTAATCCTAAACAGTATGCGTTTATTACGAAACAAATAATAAGATGCGGGGCTACCTAGTAGCTCCGTACCTTAAATAAATTTTGAAAGGATGTACATATGAAAAAAATGCGTGTCATTACATTACTCATGCTTATTTCTATCATTACGATTTTAGGAGCATGTAGTGATAGTAAATTAAGAGATTCACTCGATTGGGATGTAGAAAAGTTTACATTTACAGATCAAAATGGCAAAAAGTTTGGTTCATCTGAATTGAAGGATAAAGTTTGGGTAGCCGATTTTATTTTTACAAGTTGTGAAACCGTTTGCGCTCCTATGACAGCTAATATGGCAAAACTTCAAAACATGTTGCAAAAAGAAGGTATTACAGATGTAGAGTTTGTATCGTTTAGTGTAGACCCTGAAGTGGACACACCTGAAAAAATAACAGAGTTTATGAAGGTCTACGAAATGGATGCGAAGCGAACTCATTTTTTAACAGGTTATACGCGACCAGAAATTGAAAAGTTTGCAAAAGATAACTTCCAAACACTTGTAACGAAACCAGACAATAATACACAAGTTATACATGGTACAAGCTTTTATCTTGTAGATAAAGATGGGAAAGTTGTGAAGAAATATTCAGGCCTTCAAAACACACCGTATGAAGATATGATCCGTGACATTAAAAGAATTCGCTAAATAAAAACCGCCTATTATGTTTCTATTAAACTAAAAAATCCGAGGTGTTTATATGAAAAAAAAGCAAAGCTCTCACATGAAATTATTGCTACTTACCACATTAATCCTTTTCGCTGCTATTACAGCTTTCGTCGTATTCAATAAAGAAGATAAAGTTGCTACAAATAAAGTAATAAAAGATTTACACCCTATCGGCAAGCAACCTACTTTAGGAAAAGAAGATGCACCAGTCTCTATTATTGAGTTTGGCGACTTTAAGTGTCCTGCTTGTAAAGCATGGGGTGAGCGTATCTTCCCTCAGCTTCAAAAAGACTATATCGATACAGGGAAAGTTAAATTTTCATATGTAAATGTTTTATTCCACGGAACGGAATCTAAATTGTCTGCTTTAGCTGCTGAATCTGTTTATAAACAAGACCCTCAAGCCTATTGGAGCTTCCATAAAGAATTATTTAACGCACAGCCAGCAAATCACGATGATCCATGGATTACTCCTGAAAAACTATTAGAAATTGCGAAAACATATACACCAAGTATTAATGCTGTTCAACTTGAAGAAGATTTGAAAAAACAAACAGCGCAAGAAGAAGTAAATAAAGATGAAAAACTAACGCAAGATTACGGTGTAGAACAAACACCGAGCATTGCCATAAATGGAACGATGTTGTCTGATCCTTATGATTATGAACAAATCAAAAATTTAATTGAAAAAGCATTAAAGGACAAAAAATGATGAGTACGACAAAAAAGAATTTTGAATGGCGTAATTACACTTTATATTTTGCATGGATTGTATCAATGATTGCGACACTAGGTAGTCTATTTTTCAGTGAGATTCTTGGGTTCATACCGTGTGAATTGTGTTGGTACCAACGAATTATGATGTATCCGCTCTGTATTATTTTAGGCATTGCAACGTTCTATAATGAAAAGAATATGAAAAAATATGTATTACCAATTTCTATTATCGGCGGGAGTATTTCACTTTATCACTATGCAATACAAAAAATCCCTGGCGTTTCAGAGATTAACCCGTGCGTGCAAGGTGTCCCTTGTAATGTCGATTATATTAATTGGTTCGGTTTTATAACGATCCCCTTCTTAGCGTTAATTGCTTTTTCGTTCATTACTTTGTTTATGGTGTTAACGAGATCGCATTAATATGGTAATGGCAGAAAAAGAAATCTAGCTTTTAAATTGCATTCCTTATTACTGTGAGTATAATGAAAACCCCAACTGTAAGAACAGTAGTTTTATAGACGAAAAAAGCAGGAAATCACTCGTGATTTCCTGCTTTTTTTATATTTTAGGTCCTTGATAAGTGAATCCACATATGGCTACCATTTACTCATACACGATAACTAGGACTTTCTATTTCCATAAATATTTTAGATTTACATGACGTATTATTTTTATTATGACTCCCTACTAACAACACCTCGCCGCTCGTATTCCATTCTATATTCAACAGCAGCTGCAATTTTGGAGCTTGCGAACCTTTCCGTAATCCAAAGTCCTAAGTCAACTCCTGAAGTAACTCCTCTTGCAGTAATAACATTTCCTTGATCTACAATTCTGTAAGGAAGAAGCTCTGCTCCATATTCACTCATTTCACTCTGCGCCAAATGATGCATTGTCGCCTTTTTATTATTCAATATACCGGATGCAGCTAGTAACATACCTCCAGTACAAACTCCCGCAACAATTGTTCCTTCATTGTGCATCTCTCTAATGATTTTAGTTAAAGTACCAAGCTCAACTTCCTTTCGTGCCCCGTTCTCAGCTTTATGATTCCAGCCACCACCAGGTACAATTAACAAATCTGGACGATTATCCATTCGTAAAAAATCATGTAGTGTAATCGTCACTCCAAACGAAGTAGTAACCTCTTGTTTTTGTTCACTTGCTACGAATTCAACTGTAAACGGAGCCCCTTCTTCAATTGCTCTTTTCAATACTTCAAAAGGAGCAAAGGAGACAAGCTCTCCGAAACCATCAAACAATACAATTTGTATTTTCATTTTTTGAACACCTCACATGGTTTCTTTCTTGAATCCCAAATTAGAAGAATAAATGTTATCTACAAATTAACAATGACGACAGTCTTTCTCCCCTTATTTTATAAACTCTCAAATGTTCCTCTATTTTTCTCTCGTCACCTAATAGACTCATCGTCTTTTTAACGAAGTTCCAATTTAGACTACCGGATAACCATAGTAGTGAAGAAAGTCTTTTATAATCATTTAAAGTTAAAATGTTATTAGCTCCATACCCTTTTAAAAATGCTCTAGCAACTTCCGTGCATACTACATGTGACTCTATTCCTTCTGTCCGGGAATACCATTTTATTAAAAAGGCTAATCCTTCAATACGATCAACATATCCAATCGATTCAAAATCTATAATTCCTTTTACACATTGATTTGTATCCCATATAACATTTAAAGGATTTAAATCAGTTTGAACAATAAACTCCAAATCACTCGCATGTGCGCATTCTATATGATACTTAGCGAGATCTATATATCCTCGCAATTCCTTACATGTACCACCCTTATTTTCTAATAGCTTTATAAATTCACCATATCCATCTAAATGAGCTTTCTTTTGAAAAGTCGAGCTTTGAAATGTACTAGAAATATCATGTATCTTTTTTGCTTTCTTTCCAAAAACCTCTGCCATCGTTTCTGTACAATGAGTAATATGTTCCCCTTCCATCCAAGTAGATAATACAAACCGGTACTGTTCCTCATTCCAAGTGAGTAATGTAAAGAAATCTCCCTCCCTATTCTCCTTAATCTGCATAAATGGGATTCCATGCTCTCTTAAATGATATGTAAACCGTACTTGCTCTTTCAATTGTTCATTTGATAACGTCCCAAAGGCCGGATTGATTGTTCGATCGCTATTTATAAACCGTGCGGAATACCGATTCCCATTCACCATGATTTTATAGTGTAAATCTGTATGCCAACTGTTCTTATGTAGTTCTTCTTCAACTACTAATGTATGAATTTCTTTAAAGTAGTTTATTAATATGTTTTTTATTATTTGTTTCATCCTATTCTCCTTACATGTAAAAACTTTTGATGATGGTTTGTAACATACACTTAATTTACTCAAAAGGAAAATAATATCCTACATAATTAAAAACATTTGTAAAACCTACATTTTCTACAACGGCCACAGAAGGCTTATTTATTTCCATACAGTCCCAATATGGAATGATATTATTCTCCAAACATTCTTTTACAAAACTATGAGCTATCATTTGAGCTAATTTTCTCCCTTGGTGATCTTCTATCGTTTCAATATCTATGCAATGTATATTTTCAAAAACGAACCCCGAAAAACATACACTTACAATCATGTTGTCAAAAACTATACAATAGCCTATTCCCTCGTTAAAAAATTCATCAAGTGAGGACCAAAACTCTAAAATTTTTGATTGTAAAAATTCAATATTCTTCAATACATTCCCTTGATTTTCATAGAGAGCTTTACTCATTTTTATCACTGTATACCCTTGTTCAATTTTAGGTTCATGATTCCCCTCATAATCCTCTTCCTTTAGCGTATACACTCTTTGATTCCAACTCTTTAATTTACGATATTGAAATATTTTTTCGATTGTTTTATTCCACTTTGAATGATTACCAATTGCTTCAAAGCAATTTAGTCCAGCCTTTCTCGCCTCAGGTTCTATCACATTATCAATAAAACTATTCATTTCATTATTAAAATTTTCATTTTCTGCACTTCCTATAAAAAAGAAGCCATCGTTATTCCCTAACCAAATAAGTCCTGAATTAGGAGAATAGATGTTATCTACAAATATACGACCAGGATTCACCCCTGTAATTACAGCCTTCACTTCTAATTGCCCTTTTTCATTTACTAAACCGTTACATTTATAAAAATCATTCATGTTTAATTCAGAAATCATATGTTATGCCCCCCTGAAACTGCCCTACTCTAACTTTACCATCATGACAGAATATTCTCTATTCGTTTTAATAGTTGTTTTAAACTAATGAAATATAAAATAAAAAAGAACCAATCCCTATAAATAGAGATTGACTCTTTACTTTACTCCCCTGTTTCAGAAAATCTTTTAATCCGTTCTCCAATTTCATCACGAACACGTCGAAATTCAGACCACTCTTTTCCTGCTGAATCGTCGAATCCCCAATGAACACGATTTACGTGTGGAGGTGTCGACGGACAAGCAGAATCCGCATGACTACAAAGCGTAACGACTAAATCAGCATTATTTAAAATGTTTGCATCAATTATATCCGATGTTTGATTCGTTATATCAATATTTACTTCTTTCATCGCTTTAATAGCATTTGGATTTACTCCGTGTGCTTCGATTCCTGCAGAATATACATTCCACTTATCACCTAAATATTGTTTCCCCCATGCTTCTGCCATTTGGCTTCGGCACGAATTTCCTGTACATAAGAAATAGATTGTCTTTTTGTTTTCCACGTTGTTTTCCGCCTTTGTTTTTAAATTATACTGGTTGATTATTAAAATATTTACGCTTAAACCAAAAAGCGACGTTTACAAGGGCAATCATTACAGGTACTTCAACTAATGGCCCGATAACAGCTGCAAATGCTGCGCCTGAATGAATACCAAACACACCAACTGCTACAGCAATCGCTAACTCAAAGTTATTACTACCTGCTGTAAATGCTAACGTTGTTGTCACTGGATAGTTTGCACCAATTTTTCTTCCCATAAAGAAAGAAACAAAAAACATCACAATAAAATAGATTAATAACGGAATCGCTATTCTTACTACATCTAGTGGTACGCTAACAATCATCTCCCCTTTTAAAGAGAACATAACGATGATTGTAAATAGTAGTGCCAGTAATGTAAGTGGACTAATCTTCGGTATAAACACCTTTTCATACCACTGTCTTCCTTTTAACTTAACGAGTACAAAGCGTGTCAACATGCCTGCTATAAAAGGAATTCCCAAGTAGATAAATACGGATTTTGCCACTCCTACCATTGTAATATCGACAATAGCCCCTTCAATTCCTAACCATTCTGGAATGACTGTTACAAACACGTATGCATAAACGGAGAAGAATAACATTTGAAATACTGAGTTAAAAGCCACTAAACCTGCTGCATACTCTTTATCCCCATCTGCAAGGTCGTTCCAAACAATTACCATTGCAATACAACGTGCTAAACCAATCATAATGAGTCCGACCATGTATTCTGGCTTATCCGGAAGAAAAATAATTGCTAAAACAAACATAAGTACAGGTCCAATAATCCAGTTTTGTACTAAAGATAAAACCAATACTTTTACATCTTTAAATACTCGGCCCATTTCCTCGTAACGAACCTTTGCTAATGGTGGATACATCATGACAATTAAACCGACAGCTAGCGGGATAGACGTTGTTCCAACTTGTAATGTATTCAGTCCGTCTACTACACTAGGAAATACAAACCCTAAACCAATCCCAACAGCCATAGCTAGAAAAATCCATAGTGTTAAATATCGATCTAGAAAAGATAAACGTTTCATTTTATTTTCCATCTCCTATTAACAACAAGAATTTTTTTCTACTACGTTAGAAGTCGTGCAACAAGATGGATCTTCAATTTTATGAACATCACTCTGTGCTTTTGTATAAAAGAATTCCCACTCGTTCCCGTCAGGATCCGTTACCCAAAACTTATCTTGAACCGCATAGCAACAAGTCGTATCCATCTCATCACGCGCAAAGAAACCTTCTTTTTCTAATCTTTCTTTATGTAACGTAATTTCTTCAGCAGTATCCACTTGGAAACCGAAATGATTTACCTGATTTCCCTTCACTTCATCTCTTACGTTCAGCGTGAAGTTAAGTCCTGGCGTCTCTAATAAAAACTTTGCATAATCTACTTTCACCTTAACTGGTGACACACCAAATACCTTTTCGTAGAATTCGATAGACTTCTCTAAATCCGTAACATTTATACCAACGTGAATATATCTCATAGCTTATTCCTCCTCTTTATATGTTATTAATCAATTTTTTTTGATTAATAGTACAAAATTTTAACAGCAACTACCTTTGCCTGTTTTTCTAAAAATACAGCACAATTCTTCTGATAATAAATTATTTACTTCCGCATCATTTAAATCATAATAACTCCACGTACCTTTTGTTTCTTTTACAATTAAACCTGCATCTAATAAGATCTTTAAATGATAGGACAACTTAGATTGCGTCATGTCAAAAACCTCTGTTAAATCACATACACAAGTCTGTCCTCGCTGACAAAGTTCATACATAATCTCTAAACGCTTCTGATCTGCCAACGCTTTAAATTTTTTCTCATAGAGCTGAAAATCTTGCGCCATTTTAGTTCATTCTCCCTTCATCAATTTTTTTTGATATTTATAGTATATACGCTGATTAATTTATTATGCAACTAATTAATCAACTTTTTTTGATTTATAAAAACTTCCTCACATCATATCTCTGCTACAGCTAAAAAGGACCATAGCCTTTTCAAAAATAAAAAACTATGGTTCTCTTTACAACTTAATGGTTACAATGTTCCCGAGGAATGGAGTCTCTATAACTGTTTTAAATTTTAATTTGACCATTATAGAGTAGTGCCCCATCACCATCAAGCTAAGAAAACCAAATGCCCCCAAATGAAAAAAATCGATATAACGCTTCGGCAAATAAAGATAACTCTTTTTTTGGTGCATATTCATAAAAAGCACGTCACCCTTTCTGATTAACATAAGAGAATAGTAATGTGCTTTTAATTTCAAAAATAGTCTAAATCCTTAAGTTGATGGTTGTGTGGCGGTACCCCATGCCTATCAACTTAAGAAAAATAAATTTTCCAAAACGAAAAAAATAAGCTGACTCCTCAAAGTAACTATCTGTAGAGAAAGAAAATTTTAATTTAGGGTGATGTGTATGAAGTAGTGCCCCTATAAACAAAACCCACCAGAAACATCTAAAATCTGCCCTGTTATCCAGCGACTATCCGAAGAAGCAAGGAATGCGACTGCATCTGCGATATCTTCAACTTGCCCTATTCGTCCGAACACAGATGAATTCGTAGCAAAATTTCGTATTTCTGGATTATCTAGCAATTTCGTATTAATATCTGTCTTCGTATATCCGGGCATAATTGTATTCACTGTTATACCTTTTTCTCCAAGATGCTTAGCTAGGGGAAGTGTCATCGTATTTAATGCTCCTTTACTTAAACCGTATGCAATTGATCCAGTAAAGCCAAGTCGTACTTCGGCTGATGAAATGTTAATAATACGCCCTTCTACTCGTAGTAATGGTAATGTTTGCTGAATTAAGAAGAACGGTGCTTTAATATTTACAGACATAATTTCATCAAAAACTTCTTCTGTCGTATTTTCAATTGTTCCTTGTGTACCTATCCCTGCATTGTTTACTAAAATATCAATCTCTGATGTACCAACTCTTATTTGTAATTCATTCTTCAATTGTTCTACTATCTTTTTGATACCATCAATTGAATTGAAATCCGCTTCAATTAAGAATGCCTTTCCTCCATTAGATTCAATCTCACTAATTGTTTCATCTGCAGCTGCTTTATTTCGGCCGTAGTGAACTGCAACTAATGCACCATCTTTCGCCAATCTCATCGCAATCGCACGGCCAATGCCTCGACTCGCCCCTGTTACTACCGCTACTTTCCCATCAAGATTCTTCATTTTTTCCATCCTTCCTACATTTTCGTTTAATAAATCCTATACTTATATTTTTATGTAAATACTAATAATTTTAAATATAGATTTATAGGTAATTTAGTCCCTTGACTTATGATATTATAGTTATAATTTACGATTTACTTTAGAAAATAAAAAGGGGTGCTATCCAATGCAAAACACAGTAAAACTAGATGAAATTGACCATAAAATTATGAACTTGTTGCATGAAAATGCGAGAATTTCTGTTTCAGAAATAGGACGTATTATATCCATGACGCAGCCTGCTGTAAAAGAACGCATTAACAAGCTTGAAGATCAAGGCGTTATAGCTGCATACCGAACGAAATTTGAGCCTTCTAAAATTAATAAGAACATCCAAGCATTCATCATGTTTAAAACGAGCCAATGCTCTGATTTTATCCAATATTGTAATGCCGCTCCTGAAGTAACTGATTTATATCGAATTAGCGGGGAATTTAATTATATGATGAAGGTCATGAGCAATTCGATGGATTCCCTCGCTGCATTTTTAGACTCTTTAATGCAATTTGGATTATCGTCTCCTTTAATTGTTTTAAAGAGTGAGTTTGAGGAGAAATTGTCGTTCTGATAAGAGGGTACTAAGCTAAAGATACCGAGTGTATGTGGAAAAATTCTTATATAATATAAAAAGAACCAGCCTATGGCTGGTTCTTTTTTCATTCAATTTCCTACTAAAAAATCCAGAGATACTTCTCCTGCTCACTTACCCCTGATTCCTCTGTGCCTCTCTAAACTCCTCCTTCACCTTCTCTAACAACCCTTCTTCCGTAATTAATCGATACGCTGTATTTGCTAGTGCTTTTGCGGACGTAATTAACGCTTTATCTCCTAATTCTGAACGAGCTGCTTCTCTAAATTCATTCGTATGCGCAATTAAATCGTCTGGACCAATTTTAATGTACGGATGAATGGTCGGTACGACTTGGCTTACGTTTCCTGCGTCTGTTGAACCGATGCCAAATCTATCTTTACGATTTACGTCCTCACCTTGTAATTCTAGTTCTTCGGCTACGACGTCATTAAATGTTTTTGTTACGAGTAGTTCATCGATTTCATTTTGGAATTGATGAATTTTCACTTTCGTACCTGTTGCTAATGCTGCTCCCTCTGCGATATTTCTTACTTTTTCTGTTATTTCCGCACATCTTTTTCTCGTTGCTGCACGGATGAAGAACCTTGCTGCAGCGTAGTCAGGAATAATGTTAGGTGCTTTTCCGCCCTCTGTAATAACGCCATGAATCTTCACATCTGACGGAAGTTGTTGGCGAAGTGCATTAATACTGTTATACAGCTGGATAATCGCATCTAATGCGTTAATTCCTTCTTCTGGTGAAGCTGCGGCGTGAGCTGTTTTTCCGTAAAAATGAAAATCAAGTGGATCGACTGCTAGTGAAGGGCTCGTTGTCGCTGTTTTTCCGCTCGGATGAATCATAAGTGCCGCATCAATATCTTTAAATAAGCCCGCTTTTACATAACTCGCTTTCGCACTACCGTTTGGTCCTCCTTCTTCAGCCGGAGTACCAAACACAACAACTTCCCCGCCAATTTCTTCAAGCGTTTCTGATAATGCGATCGCTGCCGCAACGCTAATTGTGCCAATTAAATTGTGACCACACGCATGACCAAGTCCTGGTAAAGCATCATACTCAGCTAAAAATGCGATAACTGGTCCTTGTTTTCCTGAACTTTTTCGCGCGATAAAACCTGTTTCATGTCCAGCTATATTGTGTTGTAATTGAAAACCTGCGCTTCCTAGTAATAAACTCAACGTTCTTGATGCGTAAAACTCTTGGTTACCAATCTCCGGATTCGCATGAATATCGTGACTTGTTTCTATGTACTTTTCCTTATTTCTTTCAATACTCTCTTCAATTGTTTTTCTTTTTGACGTTACTCCTGTCGCTCCCATTTTTCTTCCCCCTTATATTTTCACATAAAAAAGCCTCTTTCTAAAAGATAGAAAGAGGCTTCTGCATATACAGTCAAAATGAGCTTCTTTCTTATCTTTCAAGTTACCTTGCTGGAATTGGCACAGTATTCATAACGAATCTGCTGCCGAGGTGTCATAGGGCCAGTCCCTCAACCTCTCTTGATAAGAATTTTCATAAAATTATATTAAATTACATTCATTCTAAGTTCATTCCGATTAAAAGTCAAGGAATTCCTATCCGAATTTACCGAATATCTAAAAACCCTTTTAATACACCAATTGTTTCTGGTGCTTGCAGCCTTGCACATACGTATGGAAATTCCGTACTACCTTCAAACATCATTTGAGATGTGAGTGGCGCTCCTGCCCAGAAGATTTCATCATCGATTACGATAAACGGGAATGCTTTGTTTTGTCTTTGTAACTTTACATTTTTTAACGGAACTGGTCCATCACTATACACTGTTATTTGCGCATTTGTACGCATTAACGCTTGCCATACTCGTTTATCCACTTGCTTTGTGCTTGGAAGTGAAATAATAATCTTTCGTTTTGCAGCTAAAATATCTTTTAATAACACTTTCGGCTCTTCAAGATTCATTTCCATAAACCAGCGTAAACGTTTCGAAATTTTCCGCTCCCACAATTGTCTTGATGTTGTGCGATCATACACATCTCCGTGACGTTCTATATGAGCTGTTAATTGTGATAACGCTTGTTTTCTCGAAAGGTTTTTACGCATATAATGACAATCTGATAGTTGAATGAACTTCCCTCTTGCCCTTGTCACTGCAACATTGACGAGGCGATGATTTTTATGGTCAAAGAATAACACGCCTGGTCGTTCTTGCGGATAACTATCCACTGTATCAAAAATCATCATATCTCTTTCAGACCCTTGAAACTTATGAACCGTCGCTGCTAAAACAGGTATGTTTTGATATTTCGTTCTCTGCAATATTTCCCTGATACACGTTGATAAAAAGCGGGATTGTGCCCTGTAAGGTGTAACAACACCGATCGATTGAACACCATCTAACAGTCCGATTAACATCATTTGCATCGCTACTAAACCAGACATAATATTAAAACGAGAACCTGAAGCAGCGTCTTTTAACGAAAAGGCACCCATTAGACTCGTATCAAATAAAACACTCGCCTCATTTGCAAATGGTTGCAATTGCGCAAGTTCTTTACGGTCTGAAACAGACGGATGATCATACACTCTATTTTTATAAATAAATGAATTTGTAAACTTAGATATATCCGCATGCATACGTCTTTGTTCCTGCAACATAAAGAGGTTCGGATGTGCTTCTGATTTATTAACAGACTCAACAATGCCGGCATGGTAAAACATATCTTCCCCGAGCCATTTTCGAACGAGTTCATGGTTCGCCATCGCAATTGGAGGTAATTGTAAAAAGTCACCACATACGACAATGCGTTTTCCAAGTGAAGCAGCTAATGCGATTTGCGGAACATATGCCATACTCACTTCATCTACAACAACTAAATCAAATGTGCGCTCATAAATCAGTGAATCAATGGCACATTTCGACAAGGTCGCGCCGATTACTTGCGCATTTTCAATGTACTCTTTTTCTACTTCTTTAATTTTCGCTTTTTGCTTTCGAAGATCACTTTCAATCTCTTGTATACGCTTCTTATCAGCAGAAGTCGCTTTATATGATAAAATCTTTTCACGAAGATCTTGTCGTGTTTCCTCTAAATAGAGTCTTTCTTCTCCCCAAGATCCGTTCGTCGTTTCAACTAACTTCGATGCAAGCAACGTTTCATGATTTCGTATATGATCATGCTGGCTATAACCGTAACGAACAATTTCGCCAGGCGTCCATTTCTTTTTCTTCTCAATTTGCTTCGTTACTTCACTCATTAATACGTCCACTGCCGCATTACTATGAGCTAATACAAGTACCGATTTTCCTTTTTGATAATGCGCCGAAATAATACGTGATAAATTGTAAGACTTCCCTGTTCCAGGTGGTCCCCACACGTACGTTGTCGGATTGTAAAACGAACGATACGCCAATTCATTTTTCAGATTTTTCATCTTCTCAATATGTTTCGGACTGCTCGTCCCGTCAACAAGACGCTTTATACGATTACGTTTTAACTTATCTTTATGTGCCTCTTTCAATCGCTCTTGTAGTTGCTCTAACAATTGCCACGGTTCACTGTATAAAACAGCCTCTCGTATTTCACCTTGTATATAATCATTTAATTTCAGTTCTATTTCTAATCCGTGTACAGATAATACTTCTCCTGTCGCTTCCTCACCATCAAACTCAATTCGAATCGGTGAACCTTCAGGTAAGCTTACTTCCGATATAAGTTGAAATACGTATACTGTACTTTCATAATCTGTATATAAAAAACGACCGTTCATGATAGAAATTTTACTACCACCTATCGTTTTCCAATGTTTAATTTCATACGCTAATGCATAATGCCACTCTTTCATCGTTGCCGATAATGAAGGAGTTTGAGTAGGTGTATTCATCGTATAATCTCCTTCCTTCTCCCCAAACATACTTTCTCACTATACCATATAACACGCTAAAATTTGTAAGGTTTTTATCTTGATTATTTTCTTAATTTTCAATAATATATTGTATATAATTTTCAGAAAGAAGGAATCTACATGCCAGTTAGAAGAATCGAACACGTTGGACTTATGGTTGCAAACTTAGAAACATCTATTTCATTTTATGAAGAAGTAGTCGGCTTACAGCTCATTAAACGTATGGGGCACCCGAATCCAGACTTACAACTCGCTTTTTTAGGTGTAGAAGAATCGAAGGAAACGATACTAGAACTCATTGAAGGCTACAACTCTTCTCTTCCGGCAGAAGGAAAAGTACATCACATTTGCTTTAAAGTGGATTCATTAGAGGATGAAATCGAAAGACTCAAGAAACACGAAATAACCTTTTTACTAGGAGAAGAAATTGAAACATTACCAGATGGAACACGTTACATATTCTTCGCTGGTCCTGATGGAGAATGGATTGAGTTTTTTGAGACGGAGAGATAAACCTTTATTTCGCGGGTTAAAAACAAGTATTTTATGAGGAGTAAAGAATAATCAATACAATCTATATTATTATTTTTTGGATACTTATACTATTCCCTATTCTGTATATAATCAAAACAAAGTATTGGAATTTAAAAGTAGTTGCCGTATTTGTTGGAAGAATTCTATTAAGTATTATCTTTTTCATAAATGGAATAGTGCTAGGAATGCAACGAAATTGGTCAGAGCCTCCCTATGAAACAGAATGGGATTTCTTTATAAAGTCTTTATTAAACGGAAAAACTGATGCACTTATAGAAGTATTTCTTCTAATTATTATCATTACTTTAGATTTAGCAGTTATATTTTTTTATAGAAATAAAAAGAAATAGGATATTCTCTCCTATTTCTTTTCTTAATGTTATAAAAATCTTTCAAATAGCTCTAACTTGCACAATGCTTCCCGTTAATATAATACGCTGATTCTGTGAAAACCGTAAATACAACCTCTACTTCTGAAAGTCCAAAATCCATTACATATGTAGTAATGGCCTTGGCAAATCGATCACGAATTTCCTGTCCACGCTCGAACCATTTCACTTCAATAAGAGGAAACGCTTCTATTTCTTCTCCATTGAATACAAACGTAGAACTTGGTAGTTCCAACGTAAAATTATCCGTACCACACTCACAGATTTCTGCGAGCTCTTCTACTAATGGCTTACTTATGCTTTTTAATTGTTCAGTAGTAATTCCACGAAACACAACATGCGGCATGTTATTCCCTCCGTTACATAGCTTTATATTTCCTCACATCATAACACAATTTAGTTTACTGCACTAACATCTATTGGTACATTTCAATGACATTCTTAAGAATGATTATATGTTGTTGAAGCTTTTCATTAAGAATATAATCAGGAGTGAGTAATAGAGCAAAATCCTCTAGTTTAATCATCGCACCAGTCTCATTCTTTTTTGAGAATGCTAGACCAAGCAGTTCCTCGTAAAGTATCACTGACTACTGATAATGACGCTTTATGTAGATTAAACAGATAGATAGGGATATAGAGCTCTTCTTTTATGGTACACTTCAGTAAAGGGGGTACGAGGTTTGAAAAAGTGGATTAAAATCACATTAAGCTTAGTTATTGCTATAGCAGTTGGTATTTTTACTGGTTACAAAGTCGGTACGTATGCAGGTTCAGACGTTAAGGAAAAGCAGACTGAGAAAATTAAAGGAGAAGAGGTAATACTTGACCTCAATTCTGATCGTCATATAATCAATGCAATGCACAAAATGACTCATCAAAAAGTATTATCTCACGAAAAGCAAGGATTTATTAAAATGACTCCAGAAAACATCGAAACAGTACGTCGAGTAATTGATGAAAGTAATAGTGGAACCTTACAACATAAAGAACAGTACCTCAAGATTTTGGTTCGTTGGTATGAAGGCGATTTCTCTCAATCCGTTGAAGAGCATAATTTATTATGGAAATTGGACAATAACAGTACTGGTCAAGCATATGAATTAGCGACACCGGAACAAGAAGAAGCATACATTCTAGAACAAGGGAAGTCTGAAAAATAATAACGGGGTATTGTCACATTGATATCAAACTATCAAAAAGAGATGCCCCCTATAATAAAAAAACGCTATTCTTTCTGTAGAATCAATTCAAAAAAAGAAGGGATTCCCCCTTCTTTTTTGAATTCCGTAGCCCTTATTATTTACTATAACCACGATTCAGTTTAGTTAACTTTTCATTGATGTGAAAAATTCTTGCTCTAATATTTTTAATACCAGATGCTTGAAGTCTATTCTTGTGCATTTCCGCGTATTTGTCAGCATCTTGTTTTTCTTCAAATACATAGATGCCTCCAGCTTCTTTCGTTTCTTCATTCCCTGTCCATATTTTCCAATGGAATCCTTCTTCTTCATTAATACTTTTTGCTAAATCCCGAAATGCTTTTTCCATTTCTTCACCAAAAGGACCTTCAAACGGAAAATCAACTTGTAATAAATATGCCATTTCCACTCACCCCTTTTTTCAATTCGAATGCATGTAATACCTTAAATGAGTACTGCGATTATTCCTGCATTCATTTAAGATTTCACCTGCATTTTCACAGCCCCTTTATAAAATAATTACAAAATGATAACAACTTGAACGCGTACATTTTAACGGATTTAAATTATGTTTAAAAAATATGATACAAACTTATCCCTACACTAAGAACAAACAAAACAAGTGCAGGTATCGCTTTCTTAAAAGGATCTTTCGCTAATACGATAAGAGTTAATGCAGCTGCAAGCATCGTACCGCCTAACAACAATCCTGCCAATAAAGCTACCATTGGAATCCAAATTCCTATCAACATTCCAATTGCTCCTACAATCTCAAAAGCTCCCGTTAAGAAATTAAAAAACGAAGGTAAACCAAATCGTTTGAACTCATCTGCCATTTTCCCAGATATAATTTTCGGACCTGTCATTAAAAAGAATAGAAACAAAACAACTTTTACAATATTAATGAATATTAAAATAGTAATCACATCTTTCTTATTTATTTCATAAAAATTCATTATTGTTCAGATAGTAGCCACTACCCCTTACCTTATTGAGGCTGATTCAATGTAAATTCCCCTTTTCCAATATTAAAGAGATACAAAGTACATGCTATAGCATATATAAAACGGATTGTGTTCCTTATAAATAGCATAGCATCAATAAGGAACAAATATTAATAGCGTGTATCATACAATTTGTTTAATAATGATTGTAATTGTTTAATCTCTTCTTCGCTCAAATTACTCGTAACGAAATGATGAGCGTCTTTCACTACAGGCAAGATTGTATTTTTTAACTCGTCACCTTTTTCAGTTAAAAAAAGGTTGTGTGAACGCCTATCTTGGTCATTCAAAGCCTTCTTTACAATCCCTTTTCTCTCCATTGACTGTATCATTCTTACAACAGTAGTTTGGTCTTTATCAATAGCTTCTGCTAACTCTTTTTGAGTAGTGCCCCTTTGGCTACAAAGAACACTAATAATCCCCCACTGCTCTGGTGTAACTCCAAAAGGCTTTAATTTCTTAGTAAAATAATTAGTCATTTTCACATCAGTTCGATGAACGAGATAGCCTATTAAATCATGTAAGTTCATATATCACCTCGATAAATTAAAATATAAAAGGGTATAGCATATCAATTATTCACCGTGCATTTGCTTGTTTCACTAATTATATGCTATGGCATATATATTAAAGTAGGTTATTTTAATTGTCAAATGAATTACCTATTGTTTTTCTACTGCAAAATTCATTCCATACATTATAGAAGAAATATGTAATTTGATAAATTCCTCTAGTGATATTTGTTCTTCATGTATTGGAGCGTTCTTGTTCTATATGGTGCACTACTCTACGTACAACGTTAACTTAATTGAAATTCTTTTCATTATCGGCGCCTTAAAAGCTAATTCAATATGCGCTAACGCTATTGCTCCTAATAGCTTTGTTAGTGACACCAAATTAGAATTAAAAAAAGAGGGCGATAATCCCCCTCTTTTTACGACTGTCTAATCAGCAAAAAACTTGTAGAAATCATTATCTAGAGTTTTATTTTGCTCTACCGATTTAACCTCTCGACAGCTTCCGCGCTTGTATCTACACGTTTAACGAAAAAGACTAATAGTAAGGCAACAACATTCATGCCAAGCGCTACATAGAATGAATATTGAATTCCGGATAATAAAGCCTTCTGAGTTAATATTGCCTTCGTAGTTTCAGTGAAGGTTGTTGGATCTACATCCGCCATTAGACTTTCAGCTTTTGTTTTTGTTACAGAATTCATAATCGTAACAAGAATAGCGGTACCAATCGAACCGGACACTTGTTGAGCTGTATTATTAACAGCTGTACCGTGCGGATTTAAGCGAGTTGGCAGTTGATTAAGGCCATTGGTCATAAGCGGCATCATCACCATCGCCATCCCAAACATCCGCAATGTGTAAATAAGAATAATATGTGTGTGACTAGAGTCGAGTTGCAGATTTGCTAGCATATAAGTTGAAACAGCTGTAATGGAAAGTCCTACTATACCAAGAATACGAGGGCCATATTTATCAAATAATTTACCTGTAATTGGTGACATAATCCCCATTATTACCGCACCTGGAAGCATCATCAGCCCAGAGCTCAGCGGTGAAATACCGCGGACGTTTTGTACATAAGCTGGTGTTAAAATCATGCCCGAAAACATGGCCACTGCGTTGACAATTGCAATTACAGACGCAAGTGCAAACATTGGGTACTTGTAAACACGTAAATCCAATAACGGTTCATTCATTTTTAATTGACGTATAATGAAAGCAATTAAGGCAATAGCGCCTATGCTTAAGGTTGTTAAAACAACTTTATTCGTCCAACCATCCGAGCTTGCAGAACTGAATCCATATAACAAACCACCAAAACCAACAGAAGATAATAGTAATGAGAGATAATCAAGTTTTGCATTTTTATTTTGTCTCATGACATTCTCCGATTTCCAAATCCCTAACAGTAAGCTAATGATCGCTAACGGTAAAATCATTTCAAAAAGCAAACGCCAGTCGTAATACTCTACAATATAACCCGATAGTGTCGGTCCAATTGCTGGGGCTGTAATCATAACTAGCCCAAAAATCCCCATTGCTGTTCCCCTTTTTTCTCTTGGAAAGCTTACTAGCATAATATTCATTAACAAAGGTCCCATGACTGAAGAACCTGCTGCTTGAACCATCCGGCCAGTAAGTAATAAACCAAAGTTCGGTGCTAAAGCTGCTAATGCCGTACCAAAAATAAAAATCACCATAGATGTAATAAATAAGCTCCTATTGGAGAAGCGGGTTATTAAAAATGCTGATGCCGGAATTAATATACCACTTACAAGCATATACCCTGTAGACAGCCACTGGATCGTTGAATAATCTTTAATGTCTAAATCCTTCATTATTGATGGCAAGGCTACATTTAAAAGCGAGTTATTTAAAAATGAAACAAATGCGCCAATAAAAAGGATTACAAGCATTAAATATGGTGGTTGTCTTTTATGTAATGTTTCACTCATATATTCATTTGCCCCTTCATTATAAATTCCATTGATTCGTTTAAATCGTTTGCATATCTGCACAAGAATACATTGTCCTTGCAGTATTTTGCCAAACTCTTCGAATAGATATTCTCTTTTTAGCAATTCAACTTGCTCAACATAACATTTTTAATTTTTTTTATTGATTAAACCTTTATAAACGCGTTTGTTAACCAAAATTAAATTAGGCTGAATTAAACAAAAGGAGCGACTGAAAATAACCTTCTAAAATAAAGTGATACTTTAATCAGTGGTGTTTTTACAGGCAGCCGCTTTCGCTGTATTTTGAGATAGAGATGTCTTGCTGCCCACAAATAGCGGAATAAATCAACAAGTTCATACACCTATTCCTTTAAATACAGGCTTGTAAATCTAGTTATGTAACCATCCATAAAAAGGAATATTACATAGGCTAAGTCTAACATTACATTTTTAAAGTGAGGGGAATAAGCTTATGCACCAATATTGGTATTTGAATTCAAATGGAAACGGGGAGCAATATAATAACCAAATTGCAATGTCATCATTACATTCACAGCCTCAAATAACTAAAGCTGAGAGCGTCGATGGTCTGAAGGTTCCTGAGAATTGGAGTTGTCGAGTCTATCCATTTGGTTGGGATTCACCAGCCAATTATACGGGTTTCAATCCCGGGCCCCCTCCCTTCTCTTTAGGTCAGCCAATCCATTATGCAGGGATGATGCCCCAAGGACATCCTGCTAATTGGGCTCCATTACAAGGCCATGCAGGTTTTAATTTTCAAAAACACCCCCTCTCCTGGCCCCAACCATTCAATCATACAGGGATGTTCGCACAAGGTCATATTGCTGCTTTACTATCACCGCCAGTCAAGCCTTTTCATTTTAATACTAATAATAACTGGGGTATTTTTGGAAATCCTTCAGGATGGGGAGGACAGGTAAGTCCCATGGGGTGGGGGAATAACGGAATGCTTGGAAACTTACTGACAGCAGGAAAAGGCACCATGAATGGAATCGGAATGCTTAGTAGTCTAATCGGTATGGGGAAGTTCTTCTTTTAGTTAATTAGAGCAGGCGGATAGGTCCATAGCCAAAACTTAAAAACCATTTCCTTTTAATCTCCTCAAACATACTCCCTCCAAGTCCGTTTCCTCGTTTTTCAAATTATAAAAACATCTTTTACCTTGTATGTGATAACTTGATTTAGGTGTGGTGACATCAACAAAACGCAAGTTTCGTACGCTAAGTAAAGCGCTACAAAAAAACCGGTTTCTTTACGAAAGAACCGGTTTTTTGTAGCGTTTATTTATTTGAAAAGTCGTCAATTTTTTTCACTAGTTAACACTTTGAACACGGCCAATTTGTCCATCTTGTAATCGAACTTTAATGCCGTACGTATGTGTTTCACTATGCGTTAAAATGTCTTTCACAACACCACTTACAGTTTTACTATAGTCATTATCTAATTGAATAACTACATGTGAACCAACTGAAATTTGTGATCTTGTTGGCTTCCCACCTGTTGCTTGTGTTGTTTTTTCTTGTTTTTGTGTTCTCTCTTGCTGTATAGACTGTTGTTGCTGAGTCTTCTGCTCTTGTTGTTTACGTTTTTCCTCTACTCTTTGTTTCTCTTCTTGCTTACGCTTTTCTTCCTCCGCTCTTTGTTGCTCTTCTTGTTTACGTTTTTCTTCCTCTGCTCTTTGTTGCTCTTCTTGTTTACGTTTTTCTTCCTCTGCTCTTTGTTGCTCTTCTTGTTTACGTTTTTCTTCCTCTGCTACTTTTTTATCTTCATCTATTTTTTGCTCATCCTCTGTTACTTTTACTTTTTCTTCATCACCTTTACAAGCACTTAAAGCCATTACACATAAGCTCATAAGTACACATAATAACAATTTCTTTAACATTGAAAAATCCTCCTATATATACGTTACAAATCAATAACTTTCATAGCATAACAAAAGTACATGTATTTCTTTGTCACAATTTGTCGTATATATGTAATTTCTACTAAAAGACTGATCCTACAATAAAAGCGAAGATTATTATATCTATTCGTGCACAGAAATTACATTTGTTTACTAGTCAATTAAACTTAATTAATGAAATACAAGGAAAAACCTTTATCTTATGTATGAAAGGATCTTTCGATTGAAGATCCTTTTATATTGCTATTTTAATGAAATAAATTGGTTAATTGCATAACGCTCTTCTAACCTTCCTTGCGAAAATTAGCGGGTCCTCAACATCTTCAATATTAATGTAAATCAAATTTGGATCATCACATAACCACTCATTGTGTATAGAAGAAACGATTATTCCTTGTTTAATAATAGTTGCAACAAATCCATTGACTTCCTTCTGCAATAACGCTACCCGCCCTAGACATAATGCTCGTCCAGTTTTATTATCTCGTAATTCGAATGAGAAAGAAGTTGTTACCCTAAAACGTTTTCCTAAAATAGTTGCATGTATTTCATCCCGATTTATTGTTGCCACACATTTCCCACCGGCAAATCCTTCTTGACCACCGATAATTCTTGCAAACTGTTGACAAATTAATTCATCATTAAACGCCATGCCTTGAATCATCCCCCCTTTTACTGTTAGGTTATGAATGAATACGTAGGTCTGAAACGGTAATGTATCTATTCTACTACAAAAAATATTATCGGAATCTAGCTAAGTCTATTATATGGTGAGGCATTTTTAGAGAGCATAAAAAAAACACCCTAAGGTGCCATCCCCCGATTTGAGAAGCATATCTATGTATGGAGAAATTTAGAAAACGGAAGTTTCTAACTATAATTTATAGAGCTCTTATACCATGAATTACTTACATACATATTTCCTTATTTACTCGAAGCAGAATCCCGTTATATTACTTCCTAATCAGTCTCGTTAAAGCCATCCCAATAAATCCAGCACCCATTCCTATTAACCATCCAGTTTGAGCATCACCTAACATAGATCCCACTCCTCCGCCAAGAAACATGCAGCCAACAAATACTAATCCTCCAATTCCCCAATTCGGCCGTTCCATAGTTCCATCACATCCCTTCCATAAAACATATGCGATTAACTAGCCCAACTTTCTTGCATAGGATAGTTAATTATTTTGCTTATGTTTATCACTTCAGGGAATTCATTAGATGATGAAATTTAGTCATTTGAATAAATTTCAGAAGAAGAATTTCATTTTTTTATATTATAATACCTTAAGAGTTGTGGAACAAATTCTTCTTCAACTATCGATTTAATAGAAGTATGGAGATTTCCCACAATTTATAGCTCCCCCTCGTTATCATGTTAAGAAAAAGCAAATTCCACAAAAAACGAAAATTATATGCATCATTGACTACTGTTAACGATGCGTTATGTCATACAATGGAGTTACTATTAGAAAACTGTGAGGATGATTACGTTGATAAAATTTGTAATTAGTTATGCTGCAAGTCTGTTTGCTTTTATTTTTGGGTGGTTCTTGATTTCATATATTTCTCATCCTAGCTTTATTCACCCGAACGTTGTATTAGGATTCATTAAAACGATCGTCACTTATGGTAGTATACCGGCTCTTGTAGCTTGTCTAATTGGAGAAGTGCTATACAGGAAAATCAAGCGATGTAGAGAATTTCAATTTGGAATTCCTATATTTATAGGACAAGCAGTTATCTATACACTTATACCATTTCTTTTTCTTTTTCCATTTTATGTTTCCCATTTCTTTGATTTCGTTGTACCTGTAATTATGGGGTCCTTAGCTTTTTATTTCGTACGTCGAAAAATATAATTAACTTCTGGAGTGTGGCAAAAAGAATCCTACTTAGTAAAACCACACTGTATAACCATACAGAGCTCAAAGAACGCATCAATTCTTGCGAAATCAACAAGAAAAAGTATTTGTGGATCCTAGGTTTAAACAAAACGAGAACAATCAAGATGCCTTCATTGCTTCTCTTAAAAGAAGAATTGAAAAGATAGAGGAAAAATAAGTAATTGCGTGAAAAAGAAAATGTAAAGCTTACTGATTACTTCATGAGGCTATAAAATTAGGACCGTACATAATAGACATATCTAACATGTACGGTCCTTTTGTTTACTAGTGATTCACTTATCTAACCTAAAGATAAGTATGTGGTCCTTTTACCATTTGAATTTCTTTTTAAACCTCTTGTATTTTCTATACGAATGTCTAACAATGTTCAACATAAAATACGGTATTTTAATAGGGAAAGGAAATTTATAAATGAACGGCAAATAAAATATAAAATATGCCTTTTCTAGGTCTCTCCACTTACTATCTTCTTTTGTTTTTAAGAAATCAGATACATCGACTACATATCCTCTTCCGTTCTCCATCATCACATTTTTCCCGTGAACGTCACAAGGAGTTAATCCCTGTTCCCTTGCATACTCTAATGCTTCATTGATATCAAGGATCACCTGCTTAGGAATTTTAATCCCCTTATGAATAGCATCGTATAAGGTAATTTCTTTTAAACGTTTCAATACTATGAAATTTTCTCCTTTATATATAAGCTTCGAATAAGAAGGATGGTTTCCGATTCTTCGGTATACTTCTGACTCTTTTTCAATTCCTTCTCCTTCTCGTGCGTAAACTTTCACTACCCAATCTTTGTATTCTTTGTGCATGAATACTGCGGCATAATTACCTATGCCTAAACACTTCCAAAGTCTAGGAATATCTTTAACTACTACAGGCTCGAATTCATCCTCACTTCTTATGCTTACCTCTTTTAATAAGTCATCCTTTATCAATCCCACAAAACTGTTTATACTCATCATTTCCACTCCGGTTTTGCTAAAAGGGGTCCCACCCACATTTTAACGAAAATATACACTAAATGAATTTTAGCATAAAACAAGTCATCTTTTTTCACTTCCATTGATTATTCATTTCTAAATGTCCACATAGAAAAAAGCAGCATTTTATATACTTTACTTTTTCATACTAAAATTTCATCCTAGTTTAGTTCTTTTATAGATTCTATACATACTTTTAATACCCACAGTAATAAAGTGAAACTTTAATCAGTGGGGGTTTTCTTCATCCCCACTGATTATTAGCCCTCACCAATCGGACTTTTATGGCAGCCCGACCCCCGCCTAACTTCTTTGCTTTCGCTGAATTTTGAGGTCGGGGTCTTACTGCCCATTAAAGCGGGATAAAAGTAATATATTTCATCCTAAATGTAAAAAAAACTTTACTTTAGGTCAAAAATATATTACCTTTCTAAATATAAGAGGTGAGCTGAGATGCCGTTAAGTAACGAAAGAAAGATTCGTAATAGGATTGTTGTATTAAGAGCTGAACGAGGATTATCACAAAGAGAGATTGCTGATAAGCTCGGTGTAAGTCGCCAAACAATTATTTCACTTGAAAAAAACAGATATAATCCATCTTTAAAATTAGCTTATGACATAGCACTCATGTTCAATGTGGATTTACATGAAGTTTTTCAATATGAAATAGAGGAGGAGAAATAAATATGGAAATTTTTCTAGCTATTCTACGTATTAGTTATGTAATTATTTTCTTTATTGCAGTCTTTATTTCACTGAAATTCGAAATGGGCGAAGAGAATAAGGATGAGCGCGGGAAGAGCATTTCAAATAAATCCTATGGTATTGTATTTCCTTTAATGCCTTTGGGATGGTTTTTGATCGAATTGTATGACCAATTCATTAGTCACCTGGATT
The DNA here is from genome assembly GCF_022664315.1 of Bacillus cereus group sp. BfR-BA-01309. NCBI lineage: Bacteria > Bacillati > Bacillota > Bacilli > Caryophanales > Bacillaceae > Bacillus > Bacillus cereus group sp. BfR-BA-01309. The sequence continues at coordinate 201,122 of NZ_JAKUHE010000008.1, read as the reverse complement.
ATGCTACATACAAATTAGTTATTTGGTTTTTAATCTCAGGTTTAATGATCCTTCATACAACCATCATAACGGTACTAAGAAGAAAATATTAAGTCACTTCTATCTATCGTAAGAAAGGGGTTGGCAGTATGAATATTTGGGCTTGGATTGGGATATTAGGAATTTTAATTACCGCACCTTTGCCTTTACTAAAAAAAGAGAACAGGACAAAAGAGGAAATTAGAAAAGTTATTGTGACATTAGTAATTGTGCTAACAATTATCATTGCGGTTTTATTTTTTAATGTGAATTATTTACTTGCAGTTGTGGTTGGTTTTATTGCAATGATTGTATTCGATAAAAAAACATATACAAAGAAGAGATTACTGGTTTATGGTTCGATTATTCTTATGTTAGGAATTGCAGCCTACTCTGTATTCCGGGACAATCCGGATTACGTTCTGAACCATTTGAAAGACAACCCGCAAACAACATCTTTTTACTTGGCGGAAAATGGTGTTGAATTAATTACTTATCAATCAGATGTCGTTCGACCATTAGCAAGCACCGTGAAGATGCTAATAGCTGTAGAATATGCGATGCAGGTTGATGCAGGCTTGTTAGATAAAGATAGCACTGTGTCACTTGATGAGTTAACCCGTTATTATTTAAAAGGAACGGATGGCAATGCACATGAAGAGTGGTTGAAATCGATAGATAGTGAAAGAAAAGTTAAAAATAATGCAGTAACGCTACATGACGTTGCAAAAGGAATGATAAGCTATAGCTCTAATGCCAATACAGATTATCTTATTGATGTGCTTGGCGCAGCAGCTATCAATGAGCGGGCAAAATCCCTTGGACTTACGCAACATGAGGAAGTCTATCCGATTGTCAGTGCCCTCTTAATTTCAGAGCACTTGAAAAATGGATCAACAGAGAACAAAAAATTAGTAAAAGAGCTTGAAGCGATGCCGATTGAGAAATACCGGAACTTAGCGAAAGATTTAAGTGAGCAAATGAAAAAAGGAACAATCAAAAGTGAAGACTATTCATTTGACTTGTCCTTAGATTTACAAAGAGTATGGTCCAATCGTCTAATTGGTGCATCAGCCAATGATTATGGGAAGTTATTAGCTATTATATCAAATGATCAACTGCCAGTGAAAGCTGCTGAAACAGCAAGGGATTTACTGGAGTGGCCAATGCAGATGAACGAAGGCAACCATAAGCGTTTTGTTCATCTTGGTGCAAAAGGTGGATCAACTGCATTTATAGCAAACGACGCATTATACTCAGAAAATCATAATAGTGATAAGATTGAAATGGTTATCTTAACAGACAACTTAAACTTGTGGCAGGGAATGCTCATTCGAAACAATTTGAATTCGTTCGAATCAAAATTACTTGGTAATAAAGACTATCGTCTGAAAGTCCAGAAAGAACTCTCCGAATTGTAATTCATTAAGAAAAGCGATTTTTGATTTGAATAACCACACTTTTTCATTTTATTTCTTCTAGATCATAAAACTTTACTTTCAAATGAAAAACACCTCCATTGAGTTTACATACTTCGTATGCGAATTCAATGGAGGTGTTTTTTTATATACCACTATTCGGATTCATTTCATTATTATACATTTAGCTCTTTTTGCTTTTTATTTTGTCTATGTCTATGCAGCACTTTTCGACTTATGAGAGAAATCAGTAATAAGACCAGTATTAGTACGAAAATCTGCATAAATGACAAATCAAAATATTTAGCACCTGTAACGATTAAAAGTGTAGATATTGTACCTTTTACAATGAAAAAAATAATAATCCATAATCCGCCTTTTTTCCAGTTCATTTTTATATTACCCTTTCCTATGTCTAAATTCTTAAATGTGACACCTTAATAAAAATCTATTATATTAGTAAAATTTCGCACAAAAATCATGTCCAATTACATACGACGATTCCATCATAAATGAAAATGATATTCAGTGTCAATTTTATTGACTATTTGAATACCTATCATCTCAATCTCTTCCTAATTTGTTTCTTATAGGCAATGAACTCTTATCTTCCAACAAAAAACACCTCCATTAAATTTACATACTTCGTATGCGAATTCAAGAGGTGTCTTTTCATGTACCATTAAGTAAAATTTCCTGCTTTATGTATTTCTTAATACGTAGCTATTTTCTAGTACACGATAACTGGATCATTCGTGTTCAAACTATCATATACAGTTTTTGCAACATTAGGAAGAAGGTTTACACACCCGCCTGATCCCCCTGTTACATAAGCATTATTTCCCCAGTCTTTTCGCCAGCCGGCATCATGGAATCCTTGACCACTATTTGTGAATGGAACCCAGTAATCTACTTTCACTGCATAATCAGCTTTCCCTACTGCGCTGCCTCTCAGCGTGTATGGAGTTCGTTTATATAAAACGTACCACACACCTGGTGATGTATCTTCACCCGTGCTATGTTTACCCGTTACTACATTTGTTGTAACGACTAATTTTCCATTTTTATAAATCCAAATTTGTTGATCTGCAATGGAAACTTCCGCATATGTGTCTCCGATGCCATTATTCGATGTTGTTTCATAGCCGATACCTTCCTTCTCCCAACCATTTCCGTGAATATTAGAAGCAGAAAGCGATTTTTCACCTTTCTCAAAGGCTTGTTGAACTTGTTTTGTTTCTTTTTCCACATCTAGTGCCCAGCCGTATCCTTGTCCTTTTACTGATATGACCGAACCAGAATGTGTTTTAAAAGCGAAGTCTTTATGTAGTGTAGATTTTGCCTTATTAATTTCAGTAATCTTATTCTTAATATCACTCGCATCGATTGTCACTTTCATATCCTTTGACATAGACGCATTTTGAATTAGATCTTTCGCTTTTAATGAGTACACTTCATCCTGCACTTTATAATCAACAGACTGCCCAAGAAGATTCTGTAATGCTTTCTCTTCTTTTTTGATGATTGGATCGTCTTCTTTAATAGGTTGTATGTATGCAGACTTTAAATGAATTTCGCTTTTATGCTTCTGCTTGTCGTAATCTTTTAGTAGATTCGTAACGTTATACTGCTTCCCATCAACGCTCTTCGAAATTACAACTTTTCCTTGTTCGAGCTTCGCCATAGCATCTTGAGGCGCTTTTAAATTTTCATTCATAGAAACAAGCTTTTCTTCTACAAGTTTTTTCATCGTTTCACTACGATACTGATCCGCTTCTTTCGGTAACAATGAATAATCTTTTTCCTTTGTAGAAGGGAAAAATGTCCACTGACTTTTTAATAGTTTCTTAATTTGTGGCAAGTCTTTTTCCGTTAGCTCCGTTTTTGTATCTTGTTCATCTAAAATTTGTTGTTGATCAATATAGACTTTGTTTGCTAGTCCAGATGTTTTTAATTCCTGCATTGCCTGATCAGCGCTCAAACCACCGACTTTTGTATCATTAATCGTAACATTTGAATTGAAGTGAGTTGCCTGGTAATAACTCATTCCCCCAATAAGAATTGCAACTACACCGCCACCCGCTGCGATAAGTTTCCAATTTGTAAAACGCTTTTTTGATCTTACCCTTTTTTTCTCAACTTCTTCAACTGATTCTTTTACAGTATTGTTATTCATCAATCTTTCCCCCGTATACATTAACGTCAATCGATTTTAAACCAAAACCATTGAATAGTGTACCTTATTTTCCCTAAAATTTCATTGTTTTTACCAGATTTTATCTCATTTAATCGATTAAAGTTAGATTTTTTAATAGATAGATACATTAAGATGGTAGATAAAATGAAAAAAGGACCTTATCAATCGAGCTATTACTGGCCCCTCGCATTCCCTGAATTTTGAAGAACGATACTACTTAACTTGATAAAATAATTTTCAAATGGTTCAAATCAGAGGGAGGCACCATAGGGTGTTTATTATTTATGAAAAATATCCACAAAAAAAGGGCTACATGTAGACTCTTTTTTGTGAATATTTTAATGGCGCATATTATATACATTTAAATGCAAATCATGCTCCTGCTTCCCACCATGTTTCACATCATTTACTATCGGCCTAACTAATTTCACCTTATAATCTTTATCATCAACAATTTCAAGATTCTTTAAACTATTATATATGTTTATACCACGCTTTATTGATACGTTTAATCTTTACAGGTGTTGAAGTTTTAGACTCATCCTTTGTTGTAATCCTATTATTAGAACATCCTGCAATGGTGAGGCAGCATGTAGCCAATAAAACTAATAATATTAACTTCTTCAAATAGCCACTCCTATATAAGAGAAATATTATATTAAGAAAATTAAACATAACATCGAATCTTTGTAAAAACAATATATTTCCTAATTTTATTATTCATTGGCAGATTACTGCACACCTTAAGATGCATGAACCTGCTTGTAAGCGTAGAAATCTATGCTCATCAAGTCAATGTCCAATTTCCATTTTATCCGATTCTCAATATTTATTCCAATATAAAAAGATAACTATTTTGTTAAAAAATAAGTATCTCTCAAAATGAAAAATACGAACTGAATTCCTATAACCCTATATACATTTATTCAGCTAATTTCTCCCCTGTAACGATTTGAAACAACGTGGTTGCATGTTTCCCTTCTAATAGAGCGTACTGATTATCCCCCGCCTTAATTTCCAATTTCTCCTTATTAGCACTTACCCAAATTTGATACAACACAGCTTTCGCCTCTATGTTCGGATTTTTAAATTGAAAAATAAAATGATAATCAGCTGGACGAGACATTTCCACTTTTTTATTTTCAAAAGTAGTATCATGTAATATTTTCTTTACTTGCAACACTTCATTATTATCTGTCACTACCTTAAGATCTTCATATTCATTATCACCAATACGTTTTTGCACTTCGATTCTTTGATCTTTATTTTCTAGTACATTTGAACACCCGGTTATTATGAATATACAGATACTAATAATAACTAGAGACCAATTTCTAAATTTCATATTAATACCCTCTTTTCCATACAAAATATTTTAATTTGTAAAATAAAGGTAATTAATTTAAACTGAAAAATAGAAATAATAAAGAGAAAGGAGTATCGTTCCATGCAGTTACAAACATACACTTGGAAAAGTTATACGTTTCTCATTGTAAGTATATTCGTTACTATTAATCTCTTTCTCTTCACACCTATTTTAGACCGAGTTGGAGTAGAATATGTCGTGCCTTTCGCCTACTTCATATTAGCTTCCGCTGTTATAGCAATCCTATTAGCGGTCATCTCTTTTTGTAGCCGAGCTGAGAAAAAAATTTTAGCCATTATCGGGTTATGTTTTACTCTATTTAACACAGCGATCATTTTATTTTTCCTTTGGTTTGGTTACCATTTCACTTAATTGAAATATAAATAAACTCCATAAGCCACAAATAAAATTAGTAAAATAGAAATGCTGAGTATCGTGTATATAATCCATTTTACATTTGAACTCATATACTTCCCCCTCACCCCTAATAATTCCATTATATAACAAAAAAGCATTGGATACCCAATGCTTTTTTACACTTACGCAAATAAAGATGTATTCGCATATAAAGCTGGTGAACCACCTGAATGTACGAATAAAATATTGTCTTCTTTATTAAATGTACCTTTTTTAATTAAGTCGATTAGTCCCGCTACTGCTTTACCTGTATACACTGGATCCAGTAAAATACCTTCTGTTTTCGCAAGTAATTGAACTGCTTCCACCATTTCTGGCGTTGGTAACGCGTAACCTGGTCCTACATATTCATCAAAGCATGTAACAGCTTCGCGCGGGATAAAGTTCGGAATCCCAACGTGAGCTGACGTTTCCTCTACAAGTTTTGCTACTTTTTCTTCTTGTTCTGCTTTTCCTCTACTTACGTTGATTCCGATTACAGGAATGTTACTTTGTGTTCCAGCAAAACCAGTAATTAAACCAGCGTGCATACCAGCGCTGCCACTTACACAAACAACTGTGCTGAAATCAATTCCTTGATCGAATGATTGTGCCATAATTTCTTGCGCACAAGCAACGTATCCCATTGCACCAGTAGGGTTTGATCCACCAACTGGTATTACATATGGTGTATTACCTTTTTCACTAACTTCTTTCGCTACTTTATGCATCTCTTCCATAAGATCTGCTCCGTTTGGTACAACAATTACCTTTTCAGCACCTAGTAAATGATATAAGAAATAGTTTCCGTTAAAGTCTGGCTTCTCTTCTGGCTCAAGCCCTTCTTCTAATACAAGAATACATTTCATTTTTTCTTTTACTGCAGCTGCAAGTGTTAGACGGCAATGGTTTGACTGAATACCACCAGCTGTAATTAACGTATCTGCCCCTTTTTCCTGTGCATCCGCAACTAGAAACTCTAACTTTCTCGTCTTATTACCACCAGCTGTTAAACCAAGTAAATCATCTCGCTTAAAATAAATAGTCGGCCCGCCAAGTGCCTCAGAAAAATTGTTTAATTTTTCAATTGGTGTATATGATTCTGTATATTTTTTTCTCGGGAATTTAGCTAAATTCATTAATAACGCTCCTTTGTACTTCTTTCACAATGTATGTAACGATACTATTATTACATGTAAAAATGATGAAGTCACCTTTCTGGAGGAAAAATGTATTGGAATTCGGTTTTGGTGCATGAAATTGCATTAAAGATATAAATTTCATTACGGTACATGAAATTTATATCGGCGATTTTTCACATATATCGTTCATAACTTGAAATATATCAACGATTTTTTCAATATATCGACTTATCGACAAAAAGCGACAACACAAAAAGACCCACTCATTAAAAAGTGGGCCCTCTTCCAATCACTTATTTGCCGAAAATCGAAGAAGCTGCGTTAATCCTGGTTCTAAATTCATTTCGCCTTTATGGCGTACGTATACAATTTTATCCCCATCAAATTTTGGTGGATTCCCTGGATTATACGTATTCCACTCACTCGTTCCTTCTACAGAGTACTCCATATACTCCGTTGCACCGACGATTATATTTTTACTATCATCAGCGGTTACATTTGGTGCCATTTGTGCGACCTTCGCATCACTAATTAATAGCTTCTTTATATCCTTATCACGTTTATAGTCGTAAGCTGTTACAATTACGTCGTTACCATATGCTTTCACTTGTAGCCCTTGTTTAAATGAATAACCATCAGGAGCAGTCTTCTCTCCGCCATTTGGTCCAGCTGACATCCAGCCCGTTTCAATTCCGCCTGTATTTACTACAGTAAATCCTTTTTTATCTCCGCCTGCAATTTTCTTTTTACCAGCCCAGTCTGGCAAGTTTAAATCCCAATGCGTGTGACTCGTGAAGAAAACAACTTGCGGATAGTCTTTTAATATATCGTACAACTTATCGACGTTTAAATAATCTTGTAAGTACGGTGATTGTCTTGATCCAGATACTGTATCAGGTAAAACGTGATGAGAGAAAATGAAAATTGGCTTATTTTTATCTTTTTGACTATATTCTTCTAAATTTTGTTTTAACCAACCTAATTGCTCATCACTCATAAATACTTCATCCCACATTTTTGAATCGTGGTATTTCATATATTTTTCAGTTCCTAAAAATAAAAGCGGATAACCGTCTAATTCTTTTTTATGATACACCTTTTCTTGCCCACTAAATTGTAAGTAACGGTTGAATAGCGTTTCTTCCGTTACACCATTTGGCCATGTACTTTGAGAGAGCTTTCCATCAACTGTCCATTTACCAGCATAAAACTCATGATTCCCCACAGTTGACCATACATTCTCTGGATGCTTATTTGTGTTTAGCACACGCTTCACATTATCATATTGTGACTGTTGTCCAGTTGACGTTATATCCCCATTCATAATAAGTGCTCTAGAAAGTGGCATCACTTTGTTCATATCTTTTAATACGTGGTCAAAATCCCCTAAGTCCCCTTGAATATCACTAATAACATTAAAAGTTGTAGCTGATTTTCGGACTTGCTCTTTCCCTTCTGCGTGAACTGAAAACGTCGGCAATAATGCCGCCATAACTGCTAACGAAGCAACTGTCTTTTTCATACAAATTCTCCCCCTAATAAATAATTGTACAAACTGACATGTTCTGCTTTCTCTTAGGTGCTTGTCCACTTCACATTATAGGGAGGGATTGTAAAGGTAGATTGGATAAAAAATTAAGAGTTTTTTAAGAGATTTTATCTTTTCATTGCAACCCACAATTCGAGCTTCACGCCAATCTAGCTTTCTAGCCTTTAACATTACATACATGTAAATTTTGATGTTAAATCTTTTCGTTTCATACGTTGTTTTTTATTACTTCTAATTTTCGGGAAAAAGCCACTAATTAATAATGTTATCATCCATGCCATTATTAGAATAAAATTTATTGTATTACCAGAATTCAAGCTGAAAATTCTCCACAAATAGGCAGCACAAAAAACGAGGATAGCAGTAATACTAAGTAAAAATGTCCTAACTACTAATCCGATGTAGGATTTCTTCTCTTGCTTAAAAATGAAAGTCCTTCTACCTTTGTACAATCTAATTACAAATAGCAGCAAATATAAACCAAGTGTGGCTCCAATAACAATTGATGTAATAGAGTTGTTTTTTCTCTGCTCAGCTAGAGAGAAGTAACTTTCAGGTAATTTTCCCGTTTCATGTTCAATCCATGCATGGTAAATATCCTGTCGTAAATCTATACCACCTTCACCATTTGTAAGGATTACCAATCCATCCTTTGTATTAGGAATGAAACCATAAAAAGAATGCCACCCTCGATTGTCACCAGAATGATAAAGTAATTTCCATTGATTAGATAGTTTTTTTTCAAATATACCTAAACCATTCTCCCCTAATACCGGCTTTTGCATTTCCGTAACACGTTCACTTTTGATGACACCATTACCTTTATTATTTGCATCCATGCTTGCAAGTATCAATGTCATCATATCCGTAACATTTGTCTTGAGACCTGCAGCAGCCTGTTCGGTAAATTGATAACTAGGGAGCTCCTCTCCAAAATATCCATAAGCTTTCGACAGGTTATGGTTTTCAGGACGTTGTAAGAATGAACTAGATTTCATTCCTAAAGGTTTCATAATTTGTTCTTCCATATAACGATCAAACGGTATTCTGGTAACCTCTTCCATTACAAGTTGTAAAATTGTATATCCGCCACCAGAGTAAATTGTTTCTGAACCTGGTTTATTGGTAACCTCCACTGGTTCATTAAGCCCTCCTTTTCCAGACAGAGACTCCTCAATAGAGTCAAGATGTTTCCCTGGTGCAACCCCGAGGTATCCTTTATGTGCAGACAGCCCTGCTGTATGGCTTAACAATCTTCTTATTGTGACTTCATTATTATGAAACTCTGAATTAGGTAATTTCCATTTGGTCAGATATTTTCCAACGGGATCATCTAGTGATAAACGACCTTCATCTACAAGATGTAGGATTCCCCATGCTGTAAGGTTTTTAGATATGGAACCAGCTTGAAACAATGTATCATCACTCACCGCTTTTTTTGTCTTTTTGTCTACATAACCGTAATTAAGTGTATAAGCAATACGCCCCTCATGTACAATCCCTATTGCAACCCCTGGTACCTCATAATTCTCCTGCCATTTTGGTACCTGTTCATCCAGCTTTTTTTTGAAATCCTCTATACTTCTATCAGTCAACGTGCCCGATTCTGCCCTCACCACATTTGTAAACCATGCTTCATTCGTAATGAATATACAAATCATTAAACATAAAATACTTTTGCATATTATCGATGCTTTTTGCCTATTCTTCATTTGCTCTACCCCTTTTTCAGAATATTCTACCCGTCAATCAGAGTATCCCATTCTATCGATTTTTATTACTTAACCTTACAAAATTGTAATAAAAATCAAAGTTCTACATACTTAGGGGGTTACTGTTCTTTATTCGAGAGCAGTGAATTTAATACAAAAAAAAGACACAGAGATTCCTCCCCATGCCTACTAATCCTCTACTTCTTCACTGCATGCACGTAATGCACCGTCTCAAAAGCTTTTAAATAATCGTTTCGTCCTTCAAAATATAATGTATGAATGTCTTTTGGTGATAAGTGTTCATAAATGAGTAAGCCCGCCTTCTCTAACAGTGCTTCCATTTCGGTATAAGAAAAACACGATTTCATCGGTTCCCCACCTACTGCAGCCATTTTCACCATATTTTCAACTCGATTGGACAGCCCTTTTTCTGTAAATAAGTTTTCATCCGGATAATCGAAAACGATAGAGCTTCCCTCTGGAACCATCTCGAATAAATATTCTATTAAACTAGAAAGCTCCTCTTTCGTTAAATAGTACGTAACACCTAATAGGCTAAAGAAAGTTTTTTTATTTTCAAATCCTTCATTTGCTAATGTTTTCTTAGAGAAATCTTTCGTGAAATCCATCGAAACAAAATGAAGGTTGCTTGGAATCTCATACTCTGCTTCTTTCACTCTTTGTATTTTAAACACTTGCGTAGAAGGATGATCCACTTCAAATATTTCTATTTTATTTTCTAATTCTCGGTGTCTAAAACTAAATGTGTCTAAGCCCGCACCGAGTATGACGTATTGTTTTGCTCCTAATGTAATCTCATGTAGTAATACTCTTTCACAATATGCCGCGCGTGCCAAAGGTGTTGGTGATAATTGAACTTGTGTAATCCATTTTAATATTTCTTGTGGATTGTCTTGAAACTTCTCTGCAATGTCTGTATTAAAAAAATGTATTCCTTGAACCATGTTCATTTCAATATCGTTACGTTCCTTTTGTGGAATGAAATCTTTAGCTACATAATCATCAAAGATTTTAGGACGATCAAATTCACTATGATACGCCCTTCCGAAAGCTGATACTAGCGACGTTACACTTGCTTCACCTTTTTTCACGCACATACACTCCTTCATTTTCACAACAAAAATAGGGTTCCCCTGGCCAGGAGAACCCTATTATACACTTTATTTTTACGTTGGTAAATTATAGCACAAATAAGTTTTTTTGTCAATTTTTCCAGCCTGCTATCACTCCAACAATTTGTATATTCTTTAGCAGGAAAATTGTCGATCCACACAGAATGTTCCAAATTACAACAATACATATGGAGGCCAATATGAAACGATTAGTGATCATTACCGTAGGAAAAACACACAGCGGAAAAACTACATTTGCTCAAGAACTAGAAAAAGAGGTACCCCACTCTTTCGTTATGGATCAAGATAACCAAGCAGAATTTATTAACTCGCATTATGAAAAATTACAGCCGGCTGAAGGCGCCAATACCTTTAAACACGGTCTTTCGAAATTCATTGTTGATTATGCAAAAGAACATACAAATTTACACCTTATTATTTGCAACTCAAATAGAAGCCGAAATGGCCGGATGTATTTACTAAATGAATTGTTTCCAAAAGAAGACTATGTACGCATACTCGTTCATTTTGATATTCCAGATGATGTACTTTACGAAAGAGTAGCTCGAAGCACGCGAAGTACGAATATTTTTAGAGGCAGTTATTCTAGTTTCAAAGAAGTACTCGATCGACAACAGTCTGAATCACTACAAGAAGATGTAGTAGATCCTATAGAAAACGAGGCTGATTATTTGTTTGTTATTCGCAATAGCAAGGATATAAACTTTACTATAGAAGAAATTGTGCATCTTGTTAAAGATTTGTCCCCTACTCCAAAATAGGAGACTATGAGAATTACATAATGATAGATTATTATGCAAATACTTCCTCTAGACATCGTACATGGTATATAATGATGTAATAATCTATTATTATATGCTCAATTTTACACAATAGAGTGCATTCATAGGAAAGAGGTACAAAAATATGAAAACAAAACAAACAATTGCTGCGTCTACACTAGCTTTAGCAATGATTGCTGGCGCAAACTCTGCTCATGCGGAAGTAACTGATGCTACTCCTCAGCAAAGTACGGGAGATCGATTAGCTGAAATTAAGCAACATAGACAAGAGTTAGATGCGAAATTGCAGCAGCACAAAGAAAACGTGGATCAAACATTGAATGAACTTAACCAAGTTAAGGAAAATGTTGATACGAAGGTTAATGAACTACATGAGCGTAAACAAATTGCTGATGAAAAAATCAATGAGATTAAACAACGTAAAGAAGAGTTAGATGCAAAACTTCAGCAAGACAAGCAAATCGCCGAAGATAAGATCGCTGAAATTAAAGAGCATAAAAAACAAGTAGAAGACAAAGTTGCTGAAGTTAAAGAGCATAAGCAAAATATCGATAACAAAGTGAATGAGATTAAAGAGCATAAACAAACTGTCGATGAAAAAGTGAATGAAATTAAGCAACATAAAGAGAACATCGATCAAAAGGTTAATGAACTTAAGGAAGTTAAAAAACAGATAGATGAAAAATTAGCTGAGTTAAAGAAAGCAAAACAAACTGCTGAGGACAAACTTGCTGAGCTAAAAGAAAATAAGCCGAATACTGGTAACACGTTAGAGGAACTTAAGAAAATTAAAGGCAATTTAGATAGTCTTTCCGCTAACTTAGAACTAGCTAAACAAGATGTAAAAAACAAACTTGCTGAATTACAAAAAGCTAGAGAAGAATTACTAAATAAAATTAACGAGATAAAACAAGCGAAACAAACTGTTTCAGATGATTTAACAAAGAAAAAACAAGACTTAGATATTAAAATCAACGACTTTAAACATACTGAGAAAAAAATTGAAGACAAATTAGCTGAGGTACATACAACGAAGCAAAATGTAGATAACAAAATTAATGAAGTATCTCAATCAAAACAAACTGAAACAAAGACTGGTACTACAAACACAAACAATAATCCTAAAGAACTTCCTAACGCTGGTAGTGAGCAATCAAACAATATGGCTTTAGGTATGTTATCTGTATTAGGCGGCGTTTTATTACTTACGCGTAATAAAATTAAAGCGTTATTCTCAAAATAAAGCACTTATACAAAAGACAACCGCACACTTGTGCGATTGTCTTTTTTCTTTATATTAACTTCCCATCTCGAAGTGTCAATATACGATCACATACATCAAGCATTCTTTCATCATGTGTAATCATAATTGCTGCTTTTTGGCTCTCTTTCACTTCACGTTTCATCATTTCTACGACTTCACGTGCGCGTTTTGAGTCTAAGCTTGCCGTTGGTTCATCCGCTAATATTAGGTCTGGGTTGTTCATAAACGCACGAGCGATTGCTACCCTTTGTTTTTCCCCACCAGATAATTGATTTGGATAATGTTTTTTTCTTTCGCCTAATCCAAATGCCGCTAATAAATGATCCACACGCTTTTCTGATTCTTGTTTATTGTCTTTTTTAAGCTTTGCAATGTAAAGTAATTGTTCTTTTACATTTAAATATGGAACAAGATTTGCGAATTGGAAAATGAAGCCGATTTTTTTCAAACGAATGTCTGTCATTTCCTTTTCCGATAACTTCGTAATATTTTTCTCACGAATGTAAATATCCCCTTTTGACGGTGATAATAGCGCACCCGCAATTGATAATAACGTACTTTTTCCTGATCCAGAAGGACCGACGATTCCGATAAACTCTCCAGCTTTCACATCAAGTGACATCGGATGAAGGGCTGTTACTTCCGTATTCCCTTCTCCGTACACTTTACTTACTTTGTCTAATTTCAATAATGAAGTCATTACATCCCGCCTCCAATTGCTTCTAATGCATCAACTTTTAATACTTGGTATAACGAAATAAGTGTTCCTAAAATACTAATTACGATAAAGATTGCTGCGTATTGTGCAATCATCGGTGTTGTTAATAAGAACGGCATACCCGCTGGTAAAATTTGTTCTAATCCTTGTACAAGAACAATACTGATTACCATTGCAACAACTGATAAGAATAACGCCTGCACGACTAAACTATTTGCTAAATAAGAGTTCTTTGTACCGATTGCTTTTAATACACCTAATTGCTGTGTTTTTTGCAGTGTAATGACGTAGAAGAATACACCGATTAGTAACGCAGCGATAACAAGTAAGAATGCAATGATCATCGTTAATGTTCCTTGCTCTTCTTTAAATCCTGGAATACTTTGCAGTACTTCTTTTTTGTCAATTACGTGTGCATTTTTAATTTCTTTATCTGTATTCAGCGCAATTGCACTATAATCTTTTTGGTTTGGTTGTGAAATAGATCCCCATACGTCTTCATTTACATAAACGACTGGTGTATGGCTAAACATTTGATCTTTCGTAAATCCAACGATTGTAAATTCTTTCTTTGAAACAGGATCAATAATTGTATCCCCGATATCGATTCCTTTTTCTTTAATAGATTCATCAGCAACCATTTCGTTGTTTGCTGTACCTAATTTCTCACCTTTTACAATTTTCGGTTCTAAAAATGAATCTCGTTCACTTGCGAAAATGGCAATATCCACTTTTTTCGAACTATCTTTCTTTTCATACGTTGAAACTTTCACACGAAACGGAACGGCCTCTTTCTCGCCTACTTGATTAACTACGTTATCTGCATCTTCTTTCTTAATTTGTGAACGAAGTAATTTATTTTCCGCATCACCTGCTAAAACGAACTTATTTGCCTCCATATTTTGAATCGATGAAGCATTATCATATGATAGTCCATTTGCTAATCCTGAAATAACAAGAACTAAAAATGATAATAACACCATAATCAGTCCGATTAATCCGTATCTTAATTTTGATTGTTTTAATTCACGCAGAGCTAAAAACATTTCGCTCGCTCCTTCCTCTTTCTTTCTATGCACTTATCATAAAAAAGAAATATGAACGGAATATGAACAGAAGATTACAGAGGGGAAGATTTAATTTTCAGAAAGTATTGAAAATAATTAGAATCCTTGATACAATTCAGTCAAATAATCTTGACCGAGTAATTTCATTTAAGGAGTTGATCATGTTGAAGCCCATGTTAACACTCACTACTTATAGCCAACTAAAAGCAATAAGCGATCCACTACGTGTCGAAATGATGATGCGTCTATGCGAACGTCCTTATACAGGACAATTACTATCTGAGAAATTCGGCATTCCAAGGGCGAAAATTCATTATCATTTAAAAGAATTAGAAAAGAATGGTTTTATAGAGATTGTTTATACAGAAGAAAAGAATGGCATCATTCAAAAATTTTATCAATCTGTCGCTAGAGGCTTCACCCCTGCCGCCGATCTATTACCTCATTTAGAAATGTTAAGCGAATCAGGTCGCCAAATCTTTTTACAAATGACAGAAAGAACAAAAAGCCACATTCTCGCTGCACCAGAAGAAGCTTTTACATTACGAAAAGTAAGCGAAGATCCAGCTGAGTGGAATTACGTTTCATCTTGCTGGGAGTTTGATGCCACGCCAGAACAATTTCAAGTGTGGGTGAAAAAGTTTCATGAATTAATGGGTGAATTAAACGAGATCACAAAAGACGCGGATAAAGATCCAAATAGTAAATCTTATTACATTTCTACTACTGCACTACAAATCGACGAACGAGCAATGCAGCGATTTGTTAAAAAAGAAGAAAAATCGTAATACGATTTTTTTTACACCAACGGTCAAATTTATTTTACCGAATAATTTTTTTATAAAGGAGTAGATAAAGTGGACATATTAAAAAAACGGAATTTCCTCTTATTATTTTTAGGGAGAATTTTTACGAACATAGGAGATAGCTTATATTATGTAGCTGCGATGTGGCTCGTATATGAACTTAGTGGTAATCCTTTTTATTCTGGATTGGCTGGTTTTCTTACATTATTACCTTCTGCACTTCAATTTCTTACTGGGCCATTCATTGATAGATGGTCAATTAAAAACACCCTCGTCATCACACAAGTTCTGCAATGTGTCCTAATATTAATCATTCCTATTACACACTACTTCGACCTATTAACTGTTCAACTACTACTCATCATTATGCCCATCGTAGCCTTTATCGAACAATTCGCCTATCCCGCACAATCAAAAGCTTTACCACTTCTACTGCATAAAACACAATTATTAAAAGGAAATTCACTCTTTTCATTTGCGTATCAAGGCATTGACTTAATTTGTACGACGCTTTCTGGCATATTAGTAGCACTACTTGGAGCCATCACTTTATATGTAATCGACTCTTTTACATTCGCGATTACTGCCCTTTTGTTCTTTTCATTAAAAATGCCAAAACAAGCAGAAACCAATACATCGCTATCAACTAAACAATATTTCTCTGATTTAAAAGAAGGTTTTTCCATCGTCTTTCGTTCATTAATGGGCGTATTCTTAATCGGTTCAGTAGTCGCTAATTTTTCAATCGGTATGACGATGGCGATACTCCCTTCTTTCGCTGATTCTTTAGGAGGCGTGAAATCATATGGCTTCTTTCTAGCTGCTATATCAGCAGGTAGTCTCATCGGTGCATTATTCAGTTCATGGGTTGGTAAACGTAATGTTGGCCGTGTCTCTATTCTTGGTTTTGCGACTGGCGCTATCTTTTGGTTTCTCTCTACGATCGTACCGTTTCAATGGCTATCTATTCTCTTATTCGGCCTAGCTTGGATTCCAATTGGTGCGACCAATATATTATTTGCAACAATTAGTCAAATTGTAATTCCAAACCAATATATTGGACGCATTAACTCAGTCATGCGAAGTATGGGCACAGTTGCTATGCCATTCGGCTCTTTAATTGGTGGATATGCTGCGAATGTATTTAGTAGCCAACTCATTTTCGCACTAGCTAGCATAGGGATTTTCTTCATTTCTCTCGTATGGCTACTTCATCCGAAATTACGAGCATTGCCGAAAGCTGATGAAATTACAACGGATACTTTTGGGGTTCGGTTTAAAGTAGAGCGCGGGAAAGGTGCGGCTTTATAGTAGAAACAAACATAACCCCGTTCTAAATATAGGACGGGGTTATGTTTGTAGTTATTTAATTTTGAATGTACAGTACTTCACTAAAAATATAACAATAGCACCAACTATAACGTTCAATTAACGATTTGATGGCCAAGACCCCTGCATTTTCCTTAATTGAATAATTTGGCCTGTATGATAAGCATCATGAAGCATGATGTCTAATAATTTCCCCTCAAGTGAATTTTGTTCAAGCTCTTTTTCGGAAATTGCGCTTAATACCTGTCTTAAATTACGCTGAGCACTTTCAGAACGTTCAACGACTTCCTTCCATTCCGTGTCATTATTAGATTGCTTAGTAAGATAAAAAGTGTCATTACCGTCAAGATAATGTGTCCATTCATGGCCTTCCAAGTTTGCAGCAAGCCTCTCTTTGTAATAAATGAGATGATTAACGCTCTCCCAAATGGTATTCGTTGCCTCACCAGATGGTTTCCACATAGCCTGTTCGGCTGTAAGTCCTTCTATAGCATGTTTAAACGGTGCATACCAACTCTCTTTATCGAATGTTGAATCTAGTACGTTTAATAACAAGTCAGTTCGTTTCAAAGTAATTTCCCCCCCTACACGGTTCAAGTTTTAATACAATCCTTCTAACTCTGTAGAGATTCTACATTTTTAAATAAACTTCCTCCTGTTCCCAATCCACAAACTCGTCCGATTATGTAATGAAAATGACTCCCATTTTTTCACTTTACACGTAGACTAACGAACAAAAAAAGAGACCATTCCAAATGATCTCTTCCCTGCATCTATTTCGGAAGCTCCACCTGAACAGTAGTCCCTTCCCCTTTCATGCTATACACTGAAACGTTCCCCTGATGCAGTTCCACAATCTTCTGTACAATCGATAACCCTAAACCGCTGCCTTCTACGTTTCTTGCCCTAGCTGTATCTACTTTGTAAAAACGATCAAATATACGGTCCATTTCTTCTCTTTCCATACCAATTCCGTTGTCTGATATAGAGATCATCACACTTGATTCTAATTCTTCTACAACAAATTCAATCGTTCCACCGTCGTTTGAAAACTTAATGCTATTCGTAAAGATGTTACTCCATACTTGATGAAGTAAGTTTTCATCACCTTGTATTGTAATGTCCGGCACATCAAATTCAACGGCGATATCTTTTTCACGCCATTTCCACTCGAGCATAAAAATAACGTCTTTAATTTGCTTCTGCAAATTGAATTCTTTTATTTGTAATACTTTCTCTTCTTTATCTAGTGAAGCTAGCGTAAGTAACTGTTTACATAAACTAGACATTCGCTTACTTTCGCCCTCAATAATTTGTAAGTAATGGTTTCTTTCTTCCGCACTCATCTCTTCTGACTGTAACGTTTTCGAGAATCCTTGAATGGAAGAAAGCGGCGATTGGAATTCGTGAGAAACGTTTGAAACGAATTCTTGTCTCATCTCATCTAATTCTTTAATACTTTTCGTCATCTTTTGAAAATTAGTTGCTAATGTACCAATTTCATCTTTTCGATTTTCATCTAATTCGATATCATATTCACCATTTGCAATCTTTTGCGTCGCTTTCGTAAATGTACGAATCGGACGAACGATATAACCTGCTGCAATCGCTATAAAAATGATACTTAATACAACGATGAAACCGAGTAATACCGCTAGAAAAATTCGCATCTCGCCAAATTGGTTCTGAATGTCAGGACGAATAAATAAAGCGTACTGTTTATCACTGTGTTGCACTGGTACACCGACACTATTAATTAATTCATTATCGAAAAACCCTGTAATAAAGAGGCGCGTTGGATATGTGGAAACGCCGTTAAACGTTTCCCCTTGCAACACTTTATGAACAGTATCATCACTAATAGACGTTTTACGAAACGCATTACCGATACGCTTTCCATTCTTTTTGTCATCTACAATGTAAATTTCATATCCTAATTTCGCAATAGACTGTAAGTACGCCTCTTTATTTTCTTCACTTTGTTTTTCATATAACGCTTTAACTTCTTCCGCGTACATTAAAATCTTTTCACTGTTATACGGTTTTAACTTCACTTGATAGTACACATTTGTTAATAAAAAACCGATCATACTACTAAGTAGCATGATCCCAACCGTCATAAAAACAAATCTAGAGTATAATGATTTCATTTTATTTCAACTCCAACTTATAACCGAGTCCGCGTACTGTCGTAATTTGAAAATCATCCGTTCGTTTTGAGAAACGATCTCGTAGTCGTTTCACATGAACATCAACTGTTCGTTCATCTCCTTCAAAATCCATTCCCCATACTAATTCAATTAATTCTTCTCTTGAAAATGTTCTTCCAGGATAACTAGCCAGTTGCGATAACAATTCAAATTCTTTTAATGGAAGCAGAATTGTTTGACCGTTACACTTCACTTCAAAGCCTTTTCGATCAATTGTCGTACCGTGCAGTGTAATAATATCAGCACTCAGCATTTGATAACGACGTAGTAATGCTTTCATACGGAAAATAACTTCAGCTGGCTCAAACGGTTTTACAATATAATCGTCCGTACCAGAAATGAATCCTTTTTCTTTATCAACTAACTGATCTTTCGCAGTTAATAAAATAACCGGTATATCATGATACTTCCGGATTTCCTCACATAACGTATAGCCATCAACAAACGGCATCATAATGTCTACTATCGCAAGATGAATATTTTCTTTTTCTAAAACGCTTTGCGCTACCTTTCCATCTTCTGCTTCAAAAACTTTGAACCCCTCTTTTTGTAAATGGTAATGCAACAACTCTCTAATATGCTTATCATCATCAGCTAATAAAATATGTATCATCTTCATTAAACCCTCTCTTGTTCATCCTTCTACATTTCTTACATTAAGAAACAATTGGTTTTTTTGCAAGAAAAAGAAAAAGAATCTATTTTGAAAAAAGATTATTCAAAATAGATTCTTACGTTTTAGTATTAAGATTATTTTAATGAAAAATAAGTTCTAAGCTTTAGAAATATCAACGAATCCTTCTCCAAATACGTCACGAACATCGTGTATAGCGATAAACGCAGCTGGATCCGTAGTTTGAACAATCCGTTTTAGCTTCACTACTTCTTGCTTATTAATAACAACATAAAGAATTTCCTTCGGCGTTTTCGTGTAATAGCCATGACCTGAGTACACGGTAACCCCTCTGCCCATTAAGGTAGTAACCTTCCCGGCAATTTCATTCGGGTTATCAGAAATAATCGTAATAGCCTTCTTCGGATTTAAACCTTCAATTACAAATTCCATCACTTTCGTTGCTACATATAGCATAATAATTGTTATCATCAGTTTTTCTGCACCAATGATGAAATACGATGAAAACGCAACGATTAAATCGAAGAACAGTAAACCGTAGCTAATGCTCCAACCTAAATATTTATGCGTCATCCTTGCTAAGATGGTAGTACCAGCAGTTGTTCCGCCAACGCGAATAATAAGACCAATCCCGCATCCAATAAATATTCCTCCGAAAATGGCATTTACGAGCATTTCATCCGAAGCAATCGTCCAGCCTTCTGTCAAATGAAGAAATAGCGAGTTTGTAACTACAGCGATAATCGTATAAATTGTTGTAATCTTATTTAAAAACTTATAACCGGCTATTAACAAAATCGAATTTAAAATTAAGTTAACTAAGCCCGGTGACCATTCAAATAAATAGTACGTAATAATCGTGATACCTGTTACCCCACCCTCACCAAACTCATTCGGGATAACAAACAAATTAACACCTAACGCAAAAAGAAATGCACCGATAATAATAAAAATAATGTCTGTCGTTCTTTTTTTCATACAGTACCTCACTTCTTATGTAAATATTTATTCTGTCATAAACTCTCACCATTATATCGTGGAATATTCAAATCGAACAGTGGTTTATTTTTATTTTAATATAGGGTAATAAATCAACTTCATCCTACATCCACAAGTAATTAAAAAAGTAAAACAACTGTATTTA
Source organism: Bacillus cereus group sp. BfR-BA-01309 (assembly GCF_022664315.1). NCBI lineage: Bacteria > Bacillati > Bacillota > Bacilli > Caryophanales > Bacillaceae > Bacillus > Bacillus cereus group sp. BfR-BA-01309. Next base: position 180,216 of record NZ_JAKUHE010000008.1, on the reverse strand, counting down.
TTATGTACTACAAATAAAGTTTTGATTTCACAAGCCATTCAGCCTAAAAAATGAATATAAACACTCTCACTCGCGCAAAATTTGAATACAAAGCAAATAGGCGAAGCTATAGAATAAACTTCGCATCAAGCGTGTAATCATAGAGATTTATATAAAATTTTATATTCATACATTCCAGTAATAAATTCACTTATCTTTCTCCATATATTCTTTAATCTTTCGTTCTTCCCACTCTTTTCCGAATATCCCAACTGGAAAAGTTGTCAAACCATGTATAACGATACCGATCCCCCAACCTGCAAGTGGATATAAAAACCATAATTTACTTGAATCAGAGATTATATTTATAATAAACAGCATTACGTTCACTAGTATATAAACCGTTAAATGAATGTAAAAAGCTTTTAAATTCTCGACCCTTTTTTTAGCTCGTAAATAAACCTCATCTTGCTCCATCCTTAAACACCTCATTCCCTATTGTATGTTTTCACCTTCACTCCAGTATTAACATCATATTCTAATCGAAAATCCATTATTCTCAAAAAACACAAAACAAAAAGTACCCATCGAATTGTCATACATATGATCATTCGATGGGTACTGCATGATACATTTTTATAAGAATCTAATTAAGACCAGATCCAAACATCATCATTATTTTCAACGTTGCTCTTTACCTCATATACTTTTTCAATATGATCCGTTGTGTTCCAGTTAATAGAACTTCCACCCCAGCCCACATACTTCATATCAATTTTCACTGTCTCACCCGTATGAAATACTTGTCCCTTCGTTAAAAAAACATCAATGATAACTTTCTTCCCGTTTAGTGATGGATACTCAACTACGACATATTTAGTAGAACCGTTTCCCTCCTCTACCATCGATCCTACTTTTGATACTTCCCCAATCACATAATCAGGAGAGTCGTCTTCTTTCATGTGCATACCTAATTTATTTGAAGTATTTTCAACTGTATTTGCAATCATGTATTCCGTGAAATTACGCATCATAGATCCAGTAGCTTTAACCTCATCCCCTACTTTCACATTTGAGAAAGTATCCACGTATACACTAACAGGCTCTTCATATTGCTTAGATTTTACAACAATCACACCTTTATCTACTTCTATTACTCGTCCTTCTAACGTCGAGAAGTTCGACTCAATAGAAGCCGCACTCACTTTTGACAGTTCGAATCCTGGTAAATTCGTTCCTGATAATGCTGCGATCCCTAAAGCACCTGCTAAAATTAATTTTTTCATACCCATATGTAACCTCTCCATTCATGATGATTATATTTTTTGATTGGATACGACCAACCTGTAACTATTATAGTTACAGGTTGTAGAAAATAGCAACCATCTTTCTTATGCAATGTTGCATACTGTAACTTTGAAATATACAGCAAGAGAGCTTTAATTTAATTCAAAGCTAAAATAACCTTATGACCACGGTATAAAGAAATTAAGAACTACTTTCGGTCCTAAGGTTAACAAATAGCTTTATAAAAACTCAATCAAAATTTATTCAACTAGTTGAAAAATGAACCATGTCGAATTTTATTTTCATAAAATTCAAATTTCAAGGAGGTTTTACAAAATATTACACAGAATTATTCGTATATCGTAATATAATTGGAAATTTTTTACGATTCATTTCATTTTATCTACCACGTTTAGACAAAATGGAAAACCATAGCAAAAGGAGAGAGATAGATTGAAAAGAAAAATTAGTACAGCTGTTGTAGGGTTATCAGTGTTTAGCTTTGGTCTTTTGGGTGTAAATATTGGAGATGGCGGCGTTGTAAAAGCGGAGCATGGTGAAACTTTTGCTCCAAAATTAGAAAGCCATGGGGACTACGGTGGCGCTCCTGCTTTAAATGTTGGTGATACTCCTGCTCCTAAATTAGATTCACATGGAGATTCATGGGCTCCTGCTTATGATCATGGAAGACCTCCTATTTCATCATATAATAAAGGAGATACTTGGGCTCCTTCTTATACAAATACTCATGGAGAAGGAATGGCTCCTAAAAAAGAGAGTCACGCTGACTTCTTTGCTCCTACGTTAGAAGCGCATGGTAATACTGGCGCTCCTGCTTTAAATGTTGGTGATACGCCGACTCCGAAATTTGAGAGCCATGCTGATACTCCTGCTCCGAAACTTGAGGGGCATGGGGATACTCCTGCTCCGAAACTTGAGGGGCATGGGGATACTCCTGCTCCGAAATTAGATGCTCATGGGGATACTCCTGCTCCGAAATTAGATGCTCATGGGGATACTCCTGCTCCGAAACTTGAGGGGCACGAACATTTCCCTGCTCCAAAACTAGAAGCTCACGGTGAAACTATTTAACATAAACCGCCTAGCTACATAGCTAGGCGGTTTATTTTTTCATCCTATTGACACCTCATGCATACTTTCTCAACTTTTATTTTAATACTGTACATGTGACATCATTTTATTAAGATTCTATAGTCAATTCTGATCCCTTCCCCCCAAAAACATAGGCAAAACTATAAAAACACATGGATTTACAAGTTTTAAAAAATCAGAATATTATTTATCAACAAAAAATTCCATATAATTACTTTTTATTGTGTTACCATTATAGTTACAATTATATAGAAAAATATACAAGGGGGCTAATATGAACATTTCATTAAAGGGGCATACATATACAACAAAACATTTAGAAGCTTGGTACCATGCAATCTTAACGCAAAACGTTAAGGAAGCACAAATTCAATTTCAAGAAGCTAAAAAAGAACATGAAGAAATGCTATTGAAAGAAACAGAAACATTTCCACTTTATCATTTATATTACGCATTACTCCAGTTCCGACATACAGCTCTGACAGATGGACTATCAATCACGAAAGATAGTTTTCAAATCATAGAAGACCAAGAAAAACCAGAAGATAAACATTTATCTTATCTATATCATTATTATAAAGCGATTTATTTTGCAGCAATTAATCATTATCAAGAAGCGGAAGAATATTTCTTAAAAGCACAGGCACTTTTATCCGGACACAGTCAAATTGAACAAGCTGATTTCTATTACCGATACGCTGCTTATCATTGTCACCAACAACAACCAAGTTTTGCGATTGTAAATGCTTCTAAAGCATTAGAATTTTTTGAAACGCAACACGGATGTGATAGAAATATTTCTTCCTGTTTAAGTGTACTTGGTGCTTCTTATGTAGACGTAGGACATTTTGAACAAGCTGAGGAAAGCTATAACAAAGCGTTAGATATTCTCCAAAAATTAAATGAAGAATCATTACAACTGTATGTGCGCGGTAATCTAGGTCATCTATATGCTAGCCAGAATCTTTCTGAAGAAGCGATCCGTCACTTGACACAAGTTGTTGAAAAAATCCCATCTCACTACAAAGCTATATTCTTACTTGCACAAGAACATGAAAAATTAGGACTTATCGACAAAGCAAACCACTACATTAAAATAGGAAAACAACTTATTTCTGAACTTGGTAATGAAGAGCACAAACATCACTTTGCTATACTAGAAGCTTTCACGAATCAAACTGAATTAGACAAAATTGAACCGATTGTTTTAGAAGGAATTGAATACTTCAATAAAGAATCTTTATATATCTATGTTTCTGAGTATCTTGAAAAACTAGCTCTTGCGTTTTATAACAAACAACAACATGAAAAAGCAAGTTTATACTTCTTTAATAGTACAATAGCAAAAAAATCAAATGAAAGAGGGTTAAAGAAATGAAAAAAACAATTGGTAAAATCGCTGTAGGTATTGCATTTACAGGTATTACTACATTTGGCTTAAACGCAGGTTTCACAAATCAAGCTGGACATACTCACTTCCCGTCTCCACCAGCTCCTTCTTTTTCTGAGGGCCATACTGGCGGCGCTCCTGCATTAAACATCGGTGACACTGGTGGGGCTCCTAAACAAGAAGGGCATGCACATTTCCCTGCTCCAAAAGTTGAAGCTCATGGCCATACTGGCGGCGCTCCTGCTAATTCTGAAATTGGTACAAGTATTTAAGTTACCCAAATTGAAATCTATTTTGTTTACCATTTTCATATATTTACAAGGAAACCATTTGATGTAACGAATATTACGTATATACATGATTTCTATTGTGATACACTCTGCCGTAGAAAAATTCCCAATACATATGTGGTTTTCAAGTCTAAAAAATACACCTAGTAATTAGGTGTATTTTTTATTTTACCTCTCTATCTAATAATTAAAGAATACTCCCCTAAAAATCCCAACAAAAAAATCGAATAAACTACCTATACTTCAGACACTTTAGCACCACGAACATTACGATCTTTAATGACACTCCGATGCCTAAAGGCGATAGCTTTCTTGTTTAGGAAAAGCTGTAACCTCTCCATTCATGATGATTTTATTTTTGGATTGAATACGACCAACTTGTAATAATTGCAGTTACACATTGCAGAAAATAGCAACCAGCTTTCTCATACAATGTTGCATACTGTAACTTTTAAATATATTCAACACGCATGCTAAATCCTTGAATCACAGCAGGTAAACAGATTGATGATGAAGAAACTAATGTCATGCATCATATTTTTCAATACTACAGTTTGTATAGTCGTAGTCCATTACATTATGTGGGAGCGGAGTTAACATGTTAAAGAAACCAAACAGATTACAGCCAGGTGATATCGTGGCAACAGTAAGTCCTTCGTGGGGAGGCGCAGGTGATTCTGAGATACGATGGCGATATGATCAAGGAGTAAAGAGATTAGAAGAAGTTTTCGGTCTTACCGTTGTTCCAATGCCGAATAGTTTAAAAGGTAGCGAATTCATTTATAGCAACCCACAGGCTCGTGCAGAAGATTTAATGAAAGCATTTCAAGATACGCGCGTGAAAGCAATTATTGCGAATATTGGCGGTGAAGATAGCATTCGCTTGCTTCCCTTTATAGATTTTAATGTAATACGTGAAAACCCGAAAATTTTTATGGGCTACTCTGACGTTACCGTTTCACACTTATTTTGTCATAAAGCAGGAATTTCCTCTTTTTACGGTCCAGCCATTTTAACTGATTTCGCTGAAAATATAGAGATGAATCCATATACGGTTGAAATGGTAAAGCGAACTCTCTTTTCAAATGAAACGATTGGCGAAATTCAACCAGCTCCTGAATGGACGAGTGAGCGTTTAGAATGGATCGAGGTCAATAAGGATACAAGGCGTACGATGCAACAAAACAAAGGATATGAGCTACTTCAAGGCTCTACGACTGTACAAGGACGCTTAATTGGTGGTTGTATAGAAGTACTGGAATTTGCAAAAGGAACGGAGCTTTGGCCTGAGAAAAAACATTGGGAGAATAGCATCCTTTTCTTTGAAACTTCTGAAGACCATCCAGAACCAAGCTATATAAAGTATTGGTTACGAAATTACGCAGCGCAAGGCATTCTCCAAAAAGCAAAAGGAATCATTTTTGGTAAACCAAAAGACGAAATGTATTATGAAGAATATAAACATGAAATACTGCAAGTTATGAAAGAACATAACTTAGAAGATTTGCCGATTCTTTATAATTTAAATTTTGGCCATACTGAACCGAAGTTTATTTTACCTTACGGCGTGATGGCAGAAATTGATTTTGAAAATGGGTCTTTCTCTATTTTAGAGAGTGGCGTGGAATGAATAAAAACACTCTCATGAGATATGACTGTGAATGGATACTTTTTAAAAGTTTATAATTGAAGGGAGATTACGTGTATGGAAGTAACATTTACGGTAAGTAAATGGGATGAAAAACCTATCGATGATACTAAAAAAGATTTCCCTATTAATATTGCACATGTCGAATATGATATTGATGGTGAATTAAAAGGAAAAGCTTTTGTTGAATACTTATTATATTATTTAGACTCCAATATAAATGATGGTCACTTAGCTACTGCTAAAATTTCTGGATTTTTACACTTTGAAGGAGTTTATAAGGGGCAACAAGGGACATTTACAGCTATAGAGCAAGGAATATTTGATAAAGGAAATTTAGATTCCCCAGGAACAATTATTAAAGCTACCGGTAACTTAGAAAACCTGAGAGGATCCTATCATTATCAGTTTACAGGCCAAACTAGTAAACTAATTTTAGAGTTTAAATGTTAGCTAAATACCTTATAATTTAGTGGAAAGGACATTTCTTGTAATACTAGGAATGTCCTTTTTGTTGACGAGCTTATTCAAAATAAGAAATAACAGAGTATATTATCAGTATGCAGCAGTGCATATCATTTTCGTTATAGTGGAATTAAAAACCTAATCCCAAGTGACATGGCCCCCACCTATTCATTACTTTTCCTATCAATTAAAGAATAATCCCCGAAAAACTCCCCTTCATAACTTCCTTTTCAAGTTGGTTCCTACATATAAACATCGCAATAATTTTTGTACGATGTTTTTCATCGGGTTCAAATTGTTCAATGGTTACGTCACAACGAATTGTATCACCGCTAAAAACAGGACGTAAAAATTCAAAATCCATCTTGCGAGCTAGTACGTTATAGTCACCGCCAATTTTTGTAGGCAGCGTTGATGTTAACAGCCCTTGTACAACAAATCTCCCCTGCTCATCTGGTGTAACATGATGAACACCTTCATCTTTCGATACTTCTGTAAATAAAACAACATCCTCTTTCGTAAAAGTTCGCTCGAAGGTGATTTTTTCGCCTACTTGTAATTTCATCCCTATCCCTCCTCAAAAACACTTTTAACATAAGAAAAACCGAAACTATAATCATTTCGGTTTTTCAATCTAAAGAAGTCTATTTACTTTAATGAATGTACAAACAACCCGCTGCGCAGTTTCGGTTCAAACCACGTTGATTTTGGTGGCATAACTTCTCCAGCGTCTGCGATTGCTAATAAAGCTTCCATTGATGTCGGATATAATGCGAATGCTGCTTTATATTCACCGCTCTTTACAAGGCTTTCTAGTTCTTCCAATCCGCGGATTCCTCCGACAAAATCGATACGTGAATCAGATCGCGGGTCATGTATTTCAAGTACTTGGCTTAATAAATGATCTTGCAGAATAGATACATCTAAACCTTTAACGAGATCATTCGCATCAAACGTTTCCTCTTTCACTGTAAGCTTATACCACTTCTCATTTACATACATACCAAATGTTTTTGGCTCATTTGGTTTATACGGTGAAAGTGATGCTTCTTCTACATAAAAGTATTGCGTGATTTGTTTTAAAAACTGTTCTTCTGATAAGCCGTTTAAATCTTTTACAACTCGGTTATAGTCCCAAATGGATAATTCATCGTGAGGGAATAAAACAGATAGGAAGAAATTAAACTCTTCTTCTCCTGTGTAATTCGGATATTGTTCTCTTCGCATGAGCCCAACTTTTGCCGCTGATGCTGAGCGGTGATGCCCATCCGCAATGTACAAATTAGGAATATCTTCAAATAAGTTTACTAAACTTGCAATTACTTCTTCATCAGCTATTTTCCACGCAACATGCCTAACTCCGTCTTCTGCTGTAAATGTATAGATTGGCGCATGTTCTTCTTTCCAGCTAGCAATGAAACGCTTTATCTCTTCTTTTGTACGATATGTTAAAAAGATAGGACCTGTATTCGCGTCACACACATCTACGTGACGAATGCGATCTAGCTCTTTTTCATGACGCGTTCTTTCATGTTTTTTAATTGTATCATCTTCATACTCATCAATAGATGTACAAACGACAAGGCCTGACTGCGTTCTTCCTTGCATCGTCAGTTCATAAATGTAGAGCGCTGGCTCTTCGTCTTGAATGAATACTTCTTCTCGTATAAATCGATTTAAATTTTCACCGGCTTTTTCATATACACGATCATCGTACGGCGAAAGTGCCGGATCTAAATCAATTTCTGCTTTATCAACGTGTAAGAAAGAATACGGATTCCCTTTTACAACCTCTCTTGCTTCTTCACTATTTAATACGTCATACGGTAAAGCTGCAACTTCCGCTGCTTTTTCTTCTACTGGACGAATGGCCCGAAACGGTCGGATTTTTGCCAATTCCCTCTCTCCTTTACACAATCATTCGAACGGCTACAACACCTGTAATTTTGCTTATATTTTCCACTATATTCTCTTTTATTATATCATCAATTCCGTTATCAATATCAATCATTGTGTACGCCCAAGAATGTTTACTGCGATTAATCATATCGGCAATATTAATATGATGCTCTGCTAAACATCCTGTAATTTGTCCTACCATGTTCGGAACGTTTTGATGCATAATCGTAATTCGTTTCTTTCCGATATACGGTAATTCTACGTTTGGATAGTTGACTGAATTACGAATATTTCCTGTCTCTAAATATTCACGTAATTGGCGCGCTGCCATGATCGCACAATTTTCTTCCGATTCAGATGTAGATGCACCAAGGTGAGGCGTCGCTGTTACATTTTTCATCTTTATCACATTTTCATTCGGGAAGTCTGTTACGTAATGTGCAATAACCTCTTCTTCTAACGCTTTTTGAAGAACTTTTTCATCTACAAGTTCTCCTCTTGAGAAATTGAATAAACGCATACCTTTCTTCATCTTTTCTACAGCGTGTTCACCAATAATTCCCTTCGTTTGATTCGTAAGTGGAATATGCAGTGTAATATAATCACACGTTGCGAAAATTTCATCTAAACTAAATGCTCTTTGCACATGTGTAGAAAGGCGCCATGCAGTTTCAACTGAAATGTAAGGATCATATCCGACAACGTCCATCCCTAAAGCTAGCGCATCGTTCGCAACTAGAGCACCGATTGCGCCAAGGCCGATAACACCTAGACGTTTCCCTGCAATTTCTGATCCGACAAATTGTTTTTTTCCAGATTCCACAAGCTGCGGTACTTCTTCACCTTCTAAATTTTTCGTCCAGCTTACTCCGTTAATAATGTTACGTGAAGACATAATAAGGCTGGCGATAATAAGTTCCTTTACTGCATTAGCATTCGCTCCTGGTGTATTAAATACGACAATCCCTTTTTCCGTACATCGCTCGACAGGAATATTATTTACACCTGCACCAGCTCTTGCAATCGCCTTTAAGTCTTTTGAAAAATCTTCTTGATGTAAAGAATAGCTGCGAAGTAAAATACCATCTGGGTGGTCCATTCTATCCCCTACTTCATAACGATCTCCGCTAAGTACTTGCAAACCTTTTTCCGCAATTTGATTTAACGTTTGAACACGAAACATATCCCCATCTCCCTATCTATTCTCAAGCTCAAATTCCTTCATATAATTTACTAATTGCTGTACGCCGTGTACTGGCATCGCATTGTAAATACTTGCACGCATACCACCGACTGAGCGATGTCCTTTTAACGTAACAAGGCCGCGTTCTTTCGCTTTTTGTAAAAACTCATTGTTCAGCTCTTCTGATGGTGTTGTAAACGGAATGTTCATAAGTGATCGATATGCAAGATCAACTGGTGAAGTAAACAATTTTGATTCATCTAAGAAATTGTAAAGAAGTGAAGATTTCATTCTATTCTGTTCTTCAATCGTAGATACCCCGCCTTGCTCTTTCAACCACTCTAGTACAAGTTTCGTTACGTAAATACTAAAGGTTGGCGGTGTATTATATAAGGAGTTATTTTTGCTGTAAGTTTCATAGTTTAACATCGTAGGACAAGAGCGATCCGCTCCCCCAATTAAATCTCTTTTTATAATCGCAATCGTTAAGCCCGCTGGCCCTAAATTCTTTTGTGCTCCCGCATATATAAGACCGAACTTCGTAACATCATATTGTTCTGATAAAATATTCGAGGACATATCCGCAACGAGCGGTACTTTATCTAAATGTGGAATGTCCACATATTTCGTTCCCTCAATTGTATTGTTCGTTGTAATATGTACATAATCTAGTTTTTCATCACTCAGTAAACCATCCAGTTTAGGAATTGTAGTAAACTTTTCTTTTTCAGAAGAAGCAATCGCTTGTACTTCCCCTACTTTTTCAGCTTCTTGCAGCGCCTTTTTAGACCATGAGCCAGTCAATACGTACCCTGCTTTTTTATACGTATTCATTAAGTTTAACGGTATCATAGAAAATTGTAATGACGCACCGCCTTGTAAAAATAGTACTTCATACTCATCCGGAATGCTCATTAATTCACGAAGTAGATTACTCGCTTCATCTATAATACTTTGAAAATAAGAAGATCGATGACTCATTTCCATAATAGACATGCCTGTCCCGTTATAATTTACAAGCTCCTTTTGCACTTTCTCTAAAACTGGCAAAGGGAGTATTGATGGTCCAGCTGAAAAATTATATACTCTCTCCATCACCCTAATAACCTCCCTATTTCTCATTTTGTTATTTTTTAAACTTTCTGAATTATAACCTAAAATATAATATATGGTCAATTTGTTTTCTATTATTACGGCGCAAGACGCAATGGAATCGCTTGCATGTGCAAACTATTTTTTATACACATACAAAAAAGTGTTAAGTACATAATCGTACTTAACACTTTAATAGTAAAAGAATGATAGCTAATTGTTCGTAAAGAACCGATCAAAAATTTGATAAATAGCAGAAAGACCAAAGAGCCAATAAATAGTGTCCACAAGCGCCGGCATTGAACCAAACCATTTCTCAACTACATTGTAATCTAACGCCACAAATAACCAATTCAAACCGCCAAGAATCACCAAAATTACTGTAAGGTAAGACAAAAATTTCATTATGATTGCCCCCTAGGTGATAAGATGGTGAAAGGCCTTTCACTAGAAATATATGTGGTAAAATTCAAAACTTACCTATTTAATTAAAATTATTTTCGGTACCAGCCATGTATAATTGTTTCTGCTTCTTTACTATGTATTTGATATGCATGCGTACTATTATGAGAGCCGATAAACCAAATAGAAAAACCTTTAAAATACGGTTTCGTTTCTAATACTTCTCGGTAAGCACGCCATCCATTTCGTTGTACATCTTTTGAAAACACATTTGAAACATCTGGATTCCACGGATTTTGTAATCCAAGCTCACGCGCCGGAACGTTAAATCCACCAAAATAAACGGGTTTTCCCGTTGCTTTATGTAATTGTTCCAATTGCTGCACAACATTTTGCCCACGATTATACACTGTCGTCGCAAATAAACTTTTCTTTACTTCTTCGTATGTTGGATTTCTTTTCCCTGAAACTTCAAACCAACTATCGATACTTACAATATCCACTTTTTTTAAATACGGACGATTGATTTTCTCTTTAAACTTCGCTTCATACGAAAGATCCCAACTTGCTGTTAACCACCAATTCATTTGATACAAAACATTTCCTTTATACTGCTTACGAACAAAATCAATCGTATCGCTCCAGTATCCCTCTGCATATTCCATATTCACGAAATTAGAGGCAATCTTGACTCCATACACATTGTATTTACTTGTAATCGAATTAAAGATGTCTTGTAGAATAACCGTTTTCCAATTCCAGAAGAAATCATTCATATTACTCGGATTCCATTCCGTTTCCCCAACATTTCCTTGCTGAATATACGGGAACGGTTCCACTATAACTTGAATATTACGCTTTAATAATTCTTGAATTAAAATAATAGCCTTTTTCTTTTGCGCTTGATTAATTACCATATTAGTAGAAGTAACATTCGGAATATCAATTTGAATCGGTACATTTACTGTATTTAAATTTAAGCGATTCACATCTGCTAATACTTTCGATACATTTCCAACTTCCCATACCGTTACGTTTCCTGACTTTATTTTTCCAGATTGAACAGTATTCATATCTGCCTGTACATTTCCTTGGAAACAAAAAGAAAACAACATCATACACACTCCTAAAAAACTTACTAAACTCTTATTTCTCTTCACATCTTTCCTCCTATTATTTTTGACATACCTGCTTATTTTATACAACGTTTCACATATATTCCATATAAAAAAAGAGTGGAATTTCCATCCATAAAAATGCTATTCATCCTTTATTCACACCTTATTCATACTAACCTCCTAAAAATAGTAAGGTAAATAAAAAAGGAGCTTATTTCCGCTCCTTTTTTTGTCCTTATACAATTGAAATTGTCGCCTTCCTTCTAACGGCCTAATTAAATTCTATTTTTCGTATAAATAAATTTTTATACTCATAAATGTATCAAAAAAATTTTATCTATATTCGCTTTTTGTTTGTATTACTTTTACATTTACTTCATTCGTAGTTCTTTCATTTCTTTGGATATTCATAATTGCACCTCAATCGTATTCACATATAACATCTGCCTAATTATGAATGCATGAGTTAACTATATTTTTCTAATATTTTTAGGAGCATCTTATTTCGCCTCGTCATATTTCACTAATTGAATTTACAACACATCCATATGCTATTTCGTGGAATTTACTATTCGAGACGTAATTATTGCAGTAATTAATATAATAATAGCGGTTATCAAGCCAGATTCTCCAATCCAAATCTCAGTTTGATACCCTGTACTTGCACGTGCGAAAGGTCCTTGAATAATGGCATTCCAAGTAGCATGGATGATAACCGAAGGCCAAATGCTACCTGTGATAAGTCGTAAATAAGCTATAATATAACCGAATGGTACAATACAAAGATAGATACCAAGTACTGAAAGAACGACAGATGGTCCCGCTACATATAGACCAGCAATAACTATTGGAACATGCCACGTTGCCCAAATCAATCCACTAATAAGGATGGGCCGTGAAAACTCTGCATCGACTAGCCTTGTGAGCATATAACCTCGCCAACCCATTTCTTCTCCCAAAACTGGGATTAAGTTAAGCAAACTTCCGAAAATGCCGCTCAATACTACTAGATAAATGAAGCTGACTGGTGCCGTTACATACTGAAGCCCAAGCATATTGTAGATCGGTTCTAACATCATACCACCTTCGGGATACTGAAACCCTGCAATTCCACTCAACCAGGCGATAGAATACGTAATTCCACAAATAATCATAGGGATTAGCAGAGCAAAACCAATCCCCTTCCATATCTTTAAGTTACCGAGACTAAAAGATACATCTTTAAACCCTTCTTTCAGTATTATGCGAGTCAAAATAGAAGATAATGCTGGGGTAAACATATATACCACAATAAGCGGCCTACTTTCCGTAATTATTACTACTACATTTAAAATAATAGAAGTAATGATTAAGATACTCAGAAAAAGTTGAAGTCCTATTTTAGCACGTTGGATTTTATCTTTATTATGGAACGATTTTGCGTGTAATATCATTGTAATCCGCCCTTCCCCTATAATTCACTTGTTTATCAAATTTACTTCTTGTCATTTCTACAGACACAACTTGGAATAAAAATATTTTTGTATACAGATTCATTCATCTTTAAAATCCCTCCCAAATTTATAGTCTAGTCTTACTTACGACTCATCCATGCAATTATTATTTATAAGTTGTCATAACCGATAGTACAAAAATGTAATGATTAGTCTATGACCTGTGTCAATTAACCTTATGACAATATGTAACTAGAAAATATGATATGGGATAGATAACAATTGAATTAAGGCAATTGATTCGTGCAAGTACAATGAATCAATCTTGCTTTTACAAATAATTCAATTGAGGTGGAAAAAATGAATAAGAAAAGCATAATTGCAATGGTTAGTACAGCTTTATTAGTCACAGGATGTGTAGAAGTAGGAAAGGCTCAAACAGTAGCAGTCGAAAATTCAGGTCAATCAATCCAAAAAAATATAGTTAAATCCATACAATCACAGGCTTACCCATTAAAAACGATAGAGCCGTCAAAATCATTTGAGGATTTAAAACCACTTAAGAAAATGATTGGGAGCGCACAATATGTAGGATTAGGAGAGAATACTCATGGAAGCTCTGAAATTTTTACTATGAAGTTTCGCCTTGTGAAATATTTGGTTACTGAGATGGGTTTTACAAATTTCACAATGGAAGAAGATTGGGGAAACGGCTTAAAACTAAATGAATATATCCAAACAGGAAAAGGAAACCCTAGGGAATTTTTAAATTATTTATATCCTACTGATGAAATTATAGCCATGATTGAGTGGATGAAAGATTATAATGCTGATCCATCCAATAAAAAAAAGATCCAATTTATTGGGCTCGACTTAAAGGAGTTGGACCAAGGCTGCTTTAATAAAGTAATTGATTATGTAAGACTGCATCGACCAGATTTGCTGGCAGAAGTAGAAGAAAATTATAAAGAATTGTCGGCTTTTAATGGAGGTTTACAGGAATATATGGACCTTGCTCCTGAAATAAAGGAAAGGTTCAAAGCAAACGCTGAGAGAGTAGCCCAATTACTAAAAGATGAGAATGGGCAAGCCAACACAGAAATAGCTTCACCCGAGTACATCTGGGCGAAAGCAACGGCAAGTGCAATAGAGAAATATACAACAATGCTAATTCCTAACGACTATCCAAGTATGTTAAAGCTACATGAGCAATACCTGGCCGATCATGTAATGTGGGCACAAGAGACATTGGGTGGTAAAACGATGGTATGGGGACACAATGTTCATATAGCTAAAGGAATTTTCGATGAGGAATTATACCCTTATGTTGCCGGGCATAATTTGAAGGAACGTTTAGACAATAATTATGTCACAATTGGCAGTACAACTACGGAGGGGAATTTCACCTTATACAACGACACCGGAGATAAGATTATAACAGATCCGATTCCACAAGATGTAAATAGTTTCAATTATACCCTTGGAAAAGTACCATATAAAATGTTTTTATTGGATAACCGTCACCTTAAAGGACCGGCAGAAAAATGGGTTAAAACAAAAAGACCATTACTAAGTATAGGGGCACGACTCTTACCGAACCAATTGGCATACTTTGATACGTCATTGCTTGAGCAATTTGATATTATGTTTCATATTCGAAAAACAAGTCCATCTCATATTAAATAAAAGTACACAACAATCCCGTTCTTGCATCTGCAAGAACGGGATTGTTTTATGGTGATTCATATAAGCATCTTTTTTAACCAGAAGTAGGTTACTCTCCCCTTTTTAGCATCATTTAGAAATGTCATATGACACTTTTACACTAGTGAGAATGACAAAAAAAGCAGTACAATTCGGTTATTACATAGATAGGAGCGAGAACTTTATGAAATCAAGATTCATCCAGAATGGTTATTTTTTATTACTAACTTTCGTTACAGGGTTGTTTTATTTTTGTTTTTATCTAATAGCTCTGCTATTCAGCTTCACCCTTTCATTTACGGTAATTGGGATTCCACTAATTATACGTGTACTACAGACTACTACACCTTTTATCCAATTCGAACGCATACAGACGAAAATTTATGCAGATATTTCGACCGACACTTACGATAGAAGTATAAAAATGGATACATCAAACTGGGCTCAGGTGAAATTAGCGCTTACAGATCGTCGTACTTGGTCCGCTGTCTTTTGGTTAATGCAGAAATTAGTGATTGGTATTTTCAGTCTCATTAGTGCAATCATTTTTTATGTAATGCCACTTATGTTCCTGTTGACACCACTACTGTATCGCTACATCGAAATGAATATTATTTTCATACAGATAGATACGTTTTCCAAGTCACTCTTTGTAATGCTTATAGGTATAGTATTTACCGCCATAAGTATTAAAATAGTAGATCGTTTGACTAAGAAACTTGGGGGTTATACACGTAGCATGATTCGGCAACTAAATCGATAGAAGTTTGACTTTTGTGAGAGAATTGCAGTGTAAAATTAAAAAGTATAACAATGTATGAAGGATTAATTTATAATATAGGAAGTAAAAAGGTAGGCTACTTAGGGGGTAAATGACTTGTTAGATATGGTTAAGTATTGGTTTTGGTACGATTGGATTATGTTAGGGATACGTCTACTTACTAGTGTGTCTATCATCCTAGCTACATTAAGTTTTCAGGATGGGTTAACATTGCCACTTTGGATTATTATTCTTTGGGAAATTATTGCCTTCTCTGTTCCATGGGTAGCCTTACTATTCAATTATAAATATTACTTGTTCACAGAAATACTGCTATATGGTGGACAATGTATATATTTAACTTCTTTATTTCCGGGAGCTAACGTTACATTTCTTATATCGGTTTTTCTGATTGCTGTAAATAGTAAGCATTTGTCCTATTATTGGACAGCTCCAACAACAGTTTTTATAACAACTGGAATTTTCTATGCGGTTGCGCCAAGTAATAGCTATTGGACTATGGTCACCTACTATGGATTCGCTTATGTAATGGGATTCGCTTTTCATTTATTAATCGCCAATCATAAGCAAAATGAAGTAATTCGTAAACAAAACGCGGTACTTGAGCAATATATGTCTCAGATTGAACGCATTACACTGGCAGAAGAACGGAACAGACTGTCGAGTGAGCTTCATGATACAGTTGGTCACGCTTATACTTCTATTATTATGGGAATGGAAACGTTGCGTACCGAACTTGCTACTGAGATGGGTATACAGAGGCTAGATTCTCTGCTTGAAATGGGACGTAAAAGTATTGAGGACGTGAGAGGTTACCTACATCAAATGGATTCTCCGTGTCAATCGCCTTCCTTAATTCAATCTCTACAAAATCTTGGAGCCGAATTTCAGGAGCACGCTCAGGTAAATGTAAGTTTTAGGACATTCGGAGAGGAATATCAACTATCTCGGCAAGCGAAGATCGCATTCGTTCGTTGCTTACAGGAGTCCCTTACGAATGCAGTACGTCATGGTCAAGGGACTGAAATTATAGTTTCATTGCAGTTTGAACAACAATATACGAGGTTAGAAGTTCAAGATAATGGAAAAGGAAATGTAGAATGGCAGGAAGGCTTCGGTATGAATGCGATGAAAGAACGGGCAATGAACTTGCAAGGTCATTTGTCTGTATATACAAAGCCAGAGGAAGGAATGCTTGTTACATGCACCATACCGCGACAAACTGAAATAAAAGATGGACTTATTCGTTTGTTAATTGTAGACGATCAGCCATTTGTTCGGGAAAGTTTGAGGACATTACTCGATAGATATGAAGATTTAAATGTAGTCGGTTTGGCTGAGGATGGCAATCAAGCCATCGATTTGTGTGGGCGCCTTCAACCCCATGTTATACTTATGGATTTAGATATGCAGCACATGGATGGAATCGAAGCAACCAAAAAGATTAAGCAACAATGGCCACATATCCGCGTATTGATTTTTACAACGTTTCAAGATACCAAACAGGCGTTGGAATCACTTCGCAACGGTGCGGATGGTTTTTTACTTAAATCTATTGAAACGTTGGAGCTAGCTAATACGATCCGACTTATTCACAAAGGTGGGACACTAATTGATCAGGGAATGTCTCACAAAATATTTGAGAAGTTTGATGAGCCAAAAGAGACACCACAATCAAAAGCAACCGCTTATGAGCTAACAGCTAGGGAGATAGAAATATTGCAGCTAGTAGCAAAAGGACTTCGATACACTACCATAGCATCAAGATTATATTTATCGAGTGGCACAGTCAGAAATTATGCTTCCACAGCTTATACAAAGTTAGGAGTCCGTAACAAAGAAGAAGCTATTCAAAAGGCTCTAGAAATTGGCATTATTGAATAACAAAATGGTTTGCGGTATATAAAAATGAGTAACAAAGAAACAGAACGCTTTGTGTGATTTCTTTTGTAACAGAGTAAATAAGGCCCGTTATCGTATAAGTAAATGTTAAAACATTTACTGTTTTGTCATAATAAAATCATTGAATCTTATCCTCTAAAATACAAAAGCCTACTATCAATTTAACTGATAGTAGGCTATTAAAATTACTTAAAAACTTGGTTATGTTCTAATTTAACAGTTTTCATCAGTGGAAATATTATCACTTCGGCTCTAAAGTTAACACTTTCCCCTCTATCCCATCCGTATTCAACGTAGTCGTATGATACGTTCCATTTACCCAATCATCGATTTGATCATGGTACCAATCACTTCTAAAATGTCCCGATTGTCCTGGCCCTACGATATGATAACCATTTGACATATCTTTCGTATCAATCACAAATCGCCAAGAAGCTCCGTGATTGACAATACCGTTATCTCCGTAACTCGCTGCTTGGACTGTAACTTGGCTTCCACCGATTGGAACTGGTTTTTCGCGATTAAATGCGAGTAGTGCTAACATACTAGATGATTTTGAAATTGGATGTGTAAAAGCAAGTTGATGGTAATCGCCCCACTTCCACTCCGCAACATTCGGTCCATATTCCTTCTGCAATTTCTTCATTACATTTTCATACGATGTATGCACAACTTTCGTGAAACCTCCATACTTCGAAAACCAAGCGCTATTTTCTCCTGCTACTTCTTTTCGAATCAATTCATCAACTACTTGTGACTTCCCTTCAAATAACTCCATCACATCTTTCGGTATTTCTTTTGAAAATAACGTATTCGAAATCTCTTTCATTAATAAATGGAAAAGTAATGGTGCCGCTTCATCTTTACTATCGTAAAAATTCCATTTTGTTAATTGTTTTACGCCTTCTTTCTCTACTTCATTTAAAGATACTTTATTTAACTCCTTTAACAATATAGGAGTAAACTCTTTCCCGTATAAATTTTTTTGATCCATCTGTAACTCTTCTAAATCTTTAACCGTATATTTTTCCTTCTCTTGTAAAAACTCTTGAATACGCATTTGTCTATATGGCTGCGCCCACGTATTACTAATATGATACGGGTAATTATCATCCACAATTTTATTATTCGCTGTTGAAATAAATCCTTGTTTTGGATTGATTACTTTTGGAAGTTGATCGAACGGGATATACCCTTCCCATTCATATTCGTCTGTCCATCCTGGTACAGGCAAACTACCATCACCTTTTTTACGCACTGGTATATTTCCATTCGCTTTATAAGCGATTGTGCCGTCATTTGATGCAAATACAAAGTTTTGAGTTGGTGTATGAAAATCTTGAAGTGCCGTTTCAAACTCATTCCAATCTTTCGCCTTATTCATATTTAATACAGCCTTTAATTCAGCGGAAGGCTCCAAAGCAGTCCATTTCAAAGCGAATACTGTTTTCGTTTTATCTTTCCCCTTATCCGCAAACTCTGAAATGACTGGACCATGCCTCGTAACCGTCACATTATACGGAATTGTTTTCCCACCTTTTACTTTAATCGATTCATCAACAACTGTAGCTTTTTCCCACTTATCGTTATACAAAAATTCATTTTCATTATTAGGATTTCTCTTTTCAATATATAAATCTTGTACATCAGGACCAGTATTCGTAACGCCCCATGCTATTTTGTCATTGTGACCTAATATAACACCTGGTACGCCTGCGAAAATAACGCCACTCACATGTAAATCTTTCATTTCAAGTTGTGATTGATACCAAATAGAAGGCGTCGCAAGAGATAAATGTGGGTCATCCGCTAAAATCGGCTTACCAGACGCACTCTTCTCACCGCTTATGACCCAGTTATTACTACCGTTAAACTCAGGCGGAATGATCGTTTTTGCAAAACTTTGTGCTACATTCACATTTGTATTTTCCAGTTCAGCTAACAATCTAGGCGCATCTTTCGGATATGTAGGAAATAGCTCATTGGCTTGCTCTTTCGGTAAATTTTTCAGCGCCCAATATCGAAATGCCTGTCCGTGCCAATGTCCACCTAAATCAAACGCCATATACTTTCCAATCGTTAAAGAATCCACAATTGACCACTCAGCAGGTTCATAACCTAATATAGTAAACTCAACCGGCAATCTCTTTTCCTCTTTTGCCTCGCGTATAAAAGCGTTCACCCCATCAGCAAACGACTGCAGGGCATATTTCGCTTCTCCGTCATATTGACTAACAGACGCTTCGGCTGCTCGCCGTAAACCGAGCGTTCGAAACAATTTATCTCGATCAACAGCTGCTTCCCCTACAACTTCACTCAACATCCCAGAAGCTTGCCTTCTACTTAAATCCATTTGAAACAAACGATCTTGCGCTTGTACATACCCTTGCGAAAAATATAAATCATGTGCATTTTCCGCTTTAATATGCGGTACCCCTTTACTATCTCGCTTTACTTGAACAGCACGTTGCAGATCCTCTAGCTTTATCGTTCCATCTATCTTTGGCACAGATCTAAGCGTATATATGTTCAAAAAAATCGCTGTGCAGATAATTAACAACAGAACGATACTACTAGACCAAATAAAAATTCTCTTACCTCTAGTTCGTTTCTTCTTTATGACGACTTCCATATAACCCCTCCTTTCTCAAACAATTCGCTTTTATTTAAGGAAGAACCTTTTAGAAAAATTGAAAAGCCCATACTTTCTCATACTATGGATCATGTAAACAAACTTCTCCTTCCTTTCCTTCACCTAAATTCCCCCGTCCTTTCTCATACCAATTCCTCAAAATCCCCTTCACATAAACAAGCGTTCGCTTATTCTGTTCAAACGCAATTTTAAGTGCCTCTAGTACTGTCTCTCCTGAAACTTTTTGTATCCACTCTTTTAATTCCTTCACGATATATGGAGATAAACTACTTATATGTTGTTCGTAAAAATTATAAACTTCACTATGCGGCGTATCCTCTTCTATCTCTTCTTCCTTCTCCTCGGTAACTACTTGTAAACTACTATTATCCTCTTCTTTCGGCATACCAAAATGCTGCAATAACAATGGAATCTTCCATTCTTCTTCAAGACATGTACGTAAAAACATATGTATGAATTCTTTACTTTTTACAGTCTTTAATTCACGTAACACACACTTTTCTACATTCGTATTTAAAATAGGGTTATAGTGTAGCCAATTTAGTATGTATAACTCTTTCGTTTCTACATCGTATAAAATCTTTCCATATGCAACAAACCTATTTAACAGCTTCTCAACAGTCTCCATACTGTAGCCTGTTTCCAGTTCTGCTAAACGCTTCGGTAATATGTAAATTCCACATTGCTGCGTTTTTGTACCAGTTAACAAATATATGTAAAAATAACGCTCCTCTGGCGTTAAATCTAATATAAATTCATCTTGCCAAAAGTTCACCTGCACATTACGGTACACCGCCATATATTTACCTCCTCCTTTTATTTTTAAAAAGGCAAGTTTCAATCCTTCCATATACATATAGGAAGGAGGGCTTGGTTTTTGCGTTTGAATTCCAAATTTTTTTAACTACTACAACGACGGTTTTATTTTTTCGCGCTTTTTTGTTCTTGTAGTTGTTTTTGTTTTGTTTTTTCTTAGTGATTTATTACTTGGTAGGTGCTTATAAGGGGCTTGGAAGGGGCTTCATAGGGGCTAATATAAAAAGGAGCTGTTCCAAATTCTCATTTTGGATAGCTCCTTTACCATTCTTTCTATTTTTGACTTGCATCTAACATCTTCACTAAAAAGGCAGCTGCCTCATCACGAGTTGTTGTACCTTTAGGGTTAAACTCATTATTTCCAACACCAGTGACTACCTGTAAACTGTATAATCGTTGAACAGGCTGTTTGTATGTGATCAAATGTTTATCCCTAAATGGTAATGCGACTAGTTCACCTGTAACACCTTTATACTGTAATGTGTTGTCAATCATGATAGATATTGGTGTATTCGGATCAAAAATCCCACCGCCACAACCGCTAATAATTCCTGCACCGCTACGTATGTTTATACCGCCACCATTTACGACTAACTCCATGCTAGGTTCAGCTGGATTAAATTCATTTGAATCAAATAGCTCGCTTCTTTCATTTTATGTAATTCTTCTGATTCAGAATGTTAATGCTTATATTCTTCCAGAAGAACTTTCTCATTTTCTAATACTTCTGCCTCATTAATTTGCATGTAATCTGGAGTTTCTAGATTGAAATTCGAATAACTTAAACCGCTTGTTCCACGTTCCCCTTGGGCAATACTAAGCTGGTCAGTATGAGATTTGTTTATCTCTTCTGCTAATATCGCTAAAGGTGCACTCCCTAACATTACTAAACTTGTTGATAGTGTGATTACTCGTTTTTTAATATTCATTGCTGTATGAAATACCTACACAGTTCATGTAAGCATCCTAACTTCCTTTTATTTTCTCATTCGTGAAAGACTATGAATCTACTATGTATAAAAATATGTTTATTCCGCCTTTTTATAAACATTTCATTTTATCCTCAGCAGGCGAATTATAGTTTCTAGAAAATTTCTTAACAGACATTATTTCATAACCAATTGCAAATGTCGTCAAAAGCACTTACCCTCATACACACTACTCCTTCTCAAAAATAGATTAGGATACTTTTTTACTGATTTTCTTCAATCAGAAGGAACATTATGATTTTTCATAACTACTATGTATCTATTAAATAAATCTTGTTTCTTTGTACTTGTTCTCTTTGAAAAGATTAACATTTTTACATTCTTGCGATAATATAGATGTAACTTTTTATATTGAAGGGAGTTTTATTTGGAAAAGATTGCTCATATCGATAGCTGAAATAAAGAAGACCAAAAAATGATGAAGAAAAACGAGAGTACATTCGATATTCATCAGATGGGATATATTTTGAAGAGCTAGAACTAACACCACTAGAATGGCTTGAAAACATAGTTGAACTATTAAAACAAACAGTACAAATTTATTAGATCATACGTTAAAGGGGATGAACGAATTGTTAGATACGATTGTTTACGATAAAGCGAAGTACCATTATCAAGGTGATTTTCCTGAGGACTTACCAATTGATCAAGCTTTTGTACATACTGGTATGTTTTTAGGATGGATAATTGAACATCATTTATGTAGTCAAGAATTTGAGGAAGAGTCTCAAGACGAAATTAAACAGTTTAAACTTAGACAAATGACTGGCACAGAAATTTATATGAACTGGGATGGCGTTTTAGCAGACGACATGTTAAATGATGAGGGCAATCAATTCGTAATGTACTACTTTAACCATGACGAGGACTGGAAATATATAAATGATTACAGTAATGTTTTTATAGATGAAGGCGAAACTCTCTACCATGTGCAAGATACTTTGGAAAACTATTTCAAATTAAAAGAGGTTATTGATAATAGCTATAATTTTTGGAAAGACAACTTACAAAATAAATAATTATAACAAGTCGATTTCTTATTTTAATAAGGAATCGACTTTATTAATAGTAACCTTAAATATTTTTTATTTTAGCTTCTATTACAAATTCCCTTTAACATTTTCAACAATCTCATTTATCGTATTCCGATCAAACTTATCACTAATTTCGTATGGCTCACGGTCTCTTACTAATTGTACGCCTACGATATCATTGCGGTCCTTACCAAATTGCACTTCAATAATAGCTCCCCGCTCTACTTGTTTCCAAACGAGACTTGCTTCATCTTTATTATCTAAAATAATACAGTCCTCAATATTTTCATCAATACCTATTAACTTGTTGCCATCTATAAATCCAACCTCGTATTGTTGACGTTTTTTCGCTTTGCTGCTTACTACTATACCTTTGCTACCATATGAGTAATCCTTATAATCCTTTTTCTCCGATTGTGCCGCCTTCGTCTCTTGCGCTTTAGTTTTTTCAGCGTTCCCACAACCCATGATAAGACTAATTGGCATCACCGTAGTTAGTACTACTCTAGTAAATTTCTTTATCATTTATAAGCAACTCCTCATACTTACATTTAAATTCCATTTATCAATTTATTAAATAATAACATGATATAAAATAGGCAAAGCCAACGATAAAATATTAGTTGCATTCCCACATTTTAATTAAGGACCAGGCCATTTAAACCTAGTCCTACATAACTTTACCTTTGCTTCACATATTTAATTGTATTGAATGAAGCCTCATTAAATAATCGTAAGTTTTCCCCATCATAATCTTGAACTTTATATGCTATTTTCTTTTTTTGAATTGTATCTTCTACACCGTCTACTAAACGTTTATTGAGATGTAAATAGATTGTAAAAGCTTCCTTATCATATTCCCAAGTGCCTTCAATATAATTCTTTTTATTTGGATACTCACCTTTACCATACGTTTCAAATGTCTTATCACCTTTTAGAATGAGTGACATAATGAAACCGTCTGTTCCTTTGAATCCCCAATTACCGATTAATTCCGTACCATCTTTCACATTCTTCATAACGTTATCCGTATTAATTCCAGCTTTCTTATCTAACTCTTTCAAATCTTTCACAGATACTGTACCGTCACCGATTTTAATATCTCCTTCAAGATCTTTGAATGCCTTAAGCCAGTAAATATCTCCTTCTTTCACTAACTTTTCGGATTTCTCCATTAACTCTTTATCAGTTTTATCACCTTTTTCTCTTTTTTCTTTTCGGGTGAATACTTCATTTATTAAAGAAAAAGACTCTCTAAAATAACCAATTGCTTTTTCAAAATCCTTTTGTTGATTTACATACTCTGCAGGCGGATCTATCGACTCAAATTTATCTAACACTTTATTTAATTCTTTCACACTATCTACTATATCTGATTTCTTTTTCTTACCGTCAAAAACCTCTCTCGTAATGTTGTTATGCTCCGTAAACAACTTATCAAACTCTACCCCTAATTTATACACTTTATTAGGATAGTCTTCCTTTGAAACTTTTTCTTTCTTACTATTAGACTTCGATTCTTTTACTTTAGACTCTTCTGTTTTCTCCTGTTTAGAAGTGGTCGTTTTCTCAGACACTCCACAACCAAATAACAACATGACCGGAACTGCTACCCCTAGTAGTTTCTTTACATTCATGACTAATTTCCCCTTTTACTTCAATCGATTATTCTTACTATACCCAGCCTCTTTTTTTATCTTGTAATTAAAGTTACAATCGCAATAACTCCTAGAATCGGTCCCCAATATTCCATTTTTATAAAAAATAGTGAATGCTTTTTGTTAAACATAACTTTTTCACCAGTTTCGGCATCTATATAAACTTTCCCATTTGGCTTATTAATATATTTTCCTAAATACCAAGACATAACCCCTGATATAATAAGCATTATTGCCATTGGCCAACTATGGTCTTGAAAATATGTAGCGTCCCCCGTTATAGATCCAAAGATAACCTTACCCAAAAGAGTATTAATAATTACAATAATTGCGACTAAAAAACCCCAACCAGACCAAATAATCATCTATTTCTCCTCCTAAAGCGCACAACTTTGTACCTTATGTTAATTTGAACTGCAAACGAAAACATCTAACAAACCGAATATTCAGACATGAATAATTACATTTATCCTACATTCGATTCTAACTTTAGTGTTCTAAATGCAAATGAACCAGACATAATTTGTAATATTGTTGGAATAAGTAAAAAGAATAATGACATAAATAACATAACTATAGGAATCACAATCATACAAACTCCATAAACTTTATTATTAACCTTGTTTACTAAACATGATAAAATAAGCAACCCTATTTGAACCGTTAAAATAATAGAGTAATAAGCTAAAAGTTCATAATCAAAACCTTCCATAATATTAAACGCTACAACTATTAATAGTATGGAAATAATAATTCCTATGATGCCACCAATTAAACCTAGTACGAATTCAAGCGTTCTTTTCAATACAATCCCCCTTTTATGAGCCACTAACAACTTGTATATTTTTCCCATTCATCATCATACCAAATATTTATTGGAAAAACTATACATACTTTTCATTTTTCCTTACCTTACAGTGACCTACTTACCATTATAGATAGCTTGTAGTAGTTACAAAATTAAAGTCTTCAAAATCACTAACTGGTTTCGATACCTTTAGAAAGTAGACATACCTCTTGAATACAATTAGTATTAACATAAGAAATATGAAAGACTTAAAAAGGCTCTTACATGAAGGAAGGAAGGAAGTGCACAGCTATGGACTTTAAAACAGTTATGCAAGAACTTGAAGATCTAGGTAAGGAACGTACGAAAAAAATATACATATCTAACGGTGCCCATGAGCCAGTTTTTGGCGTAGCTACAGGTGCCATGAAACCAATCGCTAAAAAAATAAAATTAAATCAAGAATTAGCTGAAGAACTTTATGCCACAGGCAACTACGATGCTATGTATTTTGCAGGCATTATTGCCGACCCAAAAGCTATGAGTGAATCGGATTTTAATCGTTGGATAGATGGGGCTTATTTTTATATGCTATCTGATTATGTTGTAGCAGTAACTTTATCGGAGTCAAATATTGCACAAGACGTTGCTGATCAATGGATCGCAAGTGGGGACGAGCTTAAAATGTCTGCCGGCTGGAGTTGCTACTGTTGGCTTTTAGGAAATCGCAAAGACAATGAATTTTCCGAAAGTAAAATTTCCGATATGCTTGAAATGGTGAAAGATACAATTCATCATTCTCCAGAACGAACAAAATCCGCTATGAATAATTTCCTAAACACGGTAGCAATTTCATATGTACCACTACACGAAAAAGCAGTCGAGATTGCAAAAGAAGTTGGTATAGTTGAAATCAAACGTGATAACAAAAAAAGCAGTTTGCTACATGCTACAGAGAGTATTCAGAAAGAACTTGATAGAGGAAGACTAGGTTTTAAGCGTAAGTATGTAAGATGTTAAACAGATTCGTATCTGGGTGTCAATTCGAGAAAGGTTGACACCTTTTTTTATTGAGATTATTCGACTATTAGATAAGCTCAATGACTTCATTAATAGATTTACTAAACATATCAGGATCTTCATTTTTCATTTCCAATAATAGTTCTTTAATGCTACTTGTAATGGATAAATCAAATTGCGAAAGTACTTTTCCATACACCGTTCTTATTTGGAGATTATTAAGTATTCTGTAATGTATAATCTCTACCCAGTCTTTAGCGCCGCTCATCATCGACGGAGCAGCTGTAGCAATACATTTCAATCCCTCTTCTATATGATTTTCATATAAGCCCTCTATCCCATGAATCAAACTAAACATCACTTCAGGTTGTTCAGTATCATCATCAAAGACTAAACATAAATCTGGAATAATAGAAACATCGTTACACTCAATCACTCGTATGCATGACTCATTAAACTCTTGTATCTCATTTTCATTTTCTAGCAAACGGTTATCATATAATCGATTTAAATGTTCTTTAGTATCCAAAAGAGATTATCCTTTCTTTTTTTCATCTTCAAAATATTCACTGTCCCGATAGATCTTTATCATAAATTCCATAAGTAAATCAGCTATTTTATTTTTAAAGTAATATACAGGCGTTTATTGAAACGTATTGAAATTAAAAAGTAATATCCTGATAACCTACTTCAATTACCTTGTATTTGATCTCTTCATAGAAATTGCTTATAGTACAAATTAGCAACTCTGTACAAACTACCTGTACGGCATAGAACCAATAAATTTTACCTCTAAACCATCAAACATATCTTCTCTTTTCGCTTCATTATATTTAAAATCATAAAGAACAATAGCAAAGTTAATATCTTTCGCTAAACTATCTCCGTTTATTAGCTTTTTTATTTTAGGAGTGATTCGTTCACTGTAAGAAAAATCACTTAAAATATGTTCAACGTCCCTTTTATTATTCTCATAAAAACAAAATTCAATATTATCTTCATCATAATAACCGAATTCAAAGCTCGTCCCAAAATTTGAATGAACTGAATCACCATCTATCGTGTAATCTATATCGACATACTCCTCAAGATTTTGGAGTGATTTAGAAATTCCAAACCAAATTGAAGCCATTCCACTATATTCCACTTCCCCCCCCTCTAGCCGGTCTATAATTCATATAAACATTCTTCACTTTACTATTTTTGTAATCTCAAACTAGAAATCAACTCATTTAAACTATTCGAAACCTCCATAGACAACCCACGTTCGAAATCCTCCAATTCGACTTTGCCACTTACATTATTTAAAACAACTAGTAAACCATTTCCTTCTACTCCTATAGGAATCTTATCTAGCTTACGATAATCTTTTTCATATCCTTCTAACTTACCTTCAAAATTCTCCAATTCTATATTTGGTAATACAGCTTCTAAACTAATATAATGGTCACCGATAAACCCATCCAAATCAGCGAACCAATATGAGTTAAAATAGTGATAAACCGAATCATGAAACTTAATCTCGAACCGTTCCTCAAGTATTCTTAAATCCGTTTTAATATATTTCTCAACCGGTTTCCATGAAACTTCTTCTTCCTCTATTTCACCATGATATATAACGAAATTGACTTTTTCGTTATATGGTGTTTTAAATAAGAAATTCAAACCTCTATCAAAATATTCTTTTCTTAATTTAAAATATGTACTCATAGCATTCTTCACTATCACCATACTCCTCTTCAATGCACCATACATTTTCTTTTTCACTTTCAATTATTCATATAAGTTCTCAATTTCAATCAACCAAAAAGATCCCTTTTCCATACACTTTTCATCAATTTTTTTCAATTCTTCCTTCAACCAACTTATTGTACACTCTGGTATATTATTATCGATAAAGGCATCCTCACCATTTATCTCTACTGCCCTATCGATCATTTTTGAATATACTAATAAACATTCTGCAAATTGATGTATAGAAGAATTCATAAACACTTCATTATACTCATCACTATTACTTAGAAATACTATTTTTTCTTGTTTTTCAATTATACAAATTGGATCTCCTGAACTTGTTGTTCCTAAATACCAATATTTTCGAAACTCTTCTGGCATTTGAAATACATTTATAATAGACCTTACGAAAGACTGAGATGAAGTAAATTCTAAATATGGTGGCGGTGTTTCCGGTAAGCCTCCTATAGACAAAAATCGTTTCACTTCAGCTGAAAAGTTTTTGTTTATTAATTCTTTTTCAGGAAATGTAATGAGTGGGCCATCTTTATTAACATCCCATTTCTCTCGAAAATCCTCTGGTAGTATCATTTTTTCACCTTCTTGATGTATTTATATCTTTTAAGATTTAATTGGGCTACTAGTTGTTTTTTACTTTTCCACATAAAAAATACCTCCTATTAAAGCTTTCCGTTAAAGTAAAAATCACTCCTTAACAGGATGCCATAGAATGTTTTATATTCATCACATATATCGTTTTCTTATACGACTACATGTCCATAAAAATACTTTTTACCAATCTTCCATTCTTTCTTTGTTAGAACATCGATATATGACATCAACTCTCTATTTTTTTCATCTGTTATTATCGTATCGTATTGAATGGGACATTTGATTCCACTCCAAATTGATAAAACGGAAGGTATAGTAACAACATTATAAGTAGTTCTATCTCTTAAAGAACTCATAACTTCCGAAACTAACTCCTTTGCCAAATCTCCAGGAAAAGATAGTCTATTACGATAATAGTATTCTTGCGTATCGTTATTTTCGATAAAAGCAGAATAAGCTTCATTAAATTCTTCTAACGATACTTCATAATACTCGTCCTCAATTCTAAGCATCCATGAAAGTTCATTTCTTATAGCTTTTTCAACAAAGGTATCTTCCCACTCTTCTAGTAATGCTAAAAGATATGGTACTACATGATATGAAAGAGTTTCACTAGCACTTACTACAAAATTATGAACTCCATCCTCTGAAGCACTTGAAAGGAATTTCAAATTATTCGTTTCTAATAAATCATCGTGAGTAGCTACTGAACAAAATAGTCTAGTACATAAATGTAAAACAAGCTCATTTCGAGTACTATTCATAAGTTCAATTAGTAACCCCTTTACGGAGAAATCACCTAACTTTAACAATTCGTTAATTAAAATAAAGCATTCTGTCTCTGTTGCACTATCCCTTAAGTTAGACTTAAGAGTTTCAATTGTATGAGTAGAAACTTCTCCATACCAAACATCTTTTTTTAGATGCTCTAAATCCATCATTCTCCCGCCTTTTATTACTGCTTACATTTATACGAACCATTTCATATGAATAATATTATTAATCATGTAACTTATTTAAAAACTCCGTAAAATCATTAGCAATATAGAATACATTTTCTCTCGCTACTTCCTCTGCTTCCTCAGCCGTAATCCCTTCGCTTTCCATCAATGTTTCCTTTTCCCATGCCCCCTCATGTTCCCAAAAGACGACAATTGGACCTTCTTCATGATTTTTATAATCAAAGCAAATTAAATTTCCTGCTGGATCAAATGCGAATGGCACCAATGCACTCGGTAATGTGTCATTGTAGTCATAGAATACCTCAATAATATTTTCATCATCATCCATATCATAAGTTAGTAATGTACCAAAAACTTTTCTCTTCCCCTCAATTTCAAATACTTCTGGGCTAACATGTGCTCCGTTATTCTTCATTACACATTCTATATAATCTAAAGGAAAATGAATGCCCAACTCCTTTTCCACATTCTTTACATTTTCTCGCAATAAAGGCTTATCTGGTAATCTCCATTCCACTTTATTCATCTCGCACCATCCCTCTGAATTTCCTTAATTAATTACTACACATCTAAAACAGTTATAAGAGACCTTAATAAATTACATTTAAAATCTTATTTATATCTGTCATACAGTCTTTCACTAAATCGTAAAAACCAACATGTACATTATCTTCATATACCCCAAAAAGGTCTGTTCCATATGGTGCTTCAAATATTTCTAGCATTTGAGGTGCAATTGAAGACATTGATTCTGCATTAATTATGCAAAAGTTTTTTGGATTGTTTACATATTCATCATCATCCACTTCTGAAAAGATGTTCCAACCATTTAATTGAGAAATAGAACTTTCTTCTCGAAAACTATATCGAATAGGTACTCCATTCAAAACATTTCTAGATACAATAAACCCTCCATATGCATCATTTCTATTTGTCATGTTCATACTCCTTTACAATATTAATAAGGCAATACTATTACAACTTCTAAAGTCAGCCAGTTCAAAATCACAATCATTAAACACTGCCCCTACTAATCTCTTTATTCTTAGCCTTATCCCTTTTACAATCTTTATTATCTCTTATCCATCTTACGCTTTATGTATGCAGCAATTTCTGTTCTCTTGTCTAATTATGTCTCTTACATTTGCAGAAACATGAACTATTCAATCGAAGATTTATAAGCAACCTTTACATTTTTTAATCCTTCTATTACATTATTTATTCTTATCGATAAATCTTTTATTTCCTCTACTGTCAATTCACCTTCTGCCTCTTGAAGGTTAAACATACTTAGCCTCTTTGTTATACCTTTAATACGTCCAACAAAAACCATATGATGTTCGACTGCTATTTCGCCTATGGCAGTATCAACGATAACATCTTCAATCTTTCCTAAATTATCAAATTCATCCGCTAGTTTTGCTATAGCATATCGATCCCCTCTCTCTTCATCTAATAACTCTTCATACGCCTCCCGAATTGCATGAAATAATTCATTATACTCCCAATCTTTCATACATCCTCCCTCAAAAAAATCCCCACGCTTATGTGAAAATAATCTTTCAACACAATTATGAGGACTTCCTTATTTCATTACTATACTTTATACATTTTATTCGTTAGAATCTTCGTATTTCAATTTATATACTCTATCTCTTTTCTCATCACTTTTGACAAAAATAAGCTTTTCTTCTTTAACAAAACCTTCTAACAGTAAGCATACTTGCCCGTATGCTTTAGGCTTATTCGTTGTGAATCTCTCATCTGATATTTTACCAGCTCTTATTAATTGTTCGCATAACTCAAGTGCACTTATTTCTTCACAATTAATTAATTCTAAAATATCCTTTTGTAAGGGCGATAAAGGTACGGGAATCTCAGCTACCTCCACCTTTTCTCGTTTGTTTTCTTCTTCAAATAAATCTTCGAATGAAATTTGATTCATACTTCTTTTCCTTTCTAACGATTGATTTGTATAACATGAACTGAATCCTATAGCGTATGTATTATTATGTTACCTTTTTTCATAAATCCCAAACTCATGTACATCGTTTCATATAGTATATTTCGATTATACCAAATATACGTTCTGTTTTCTATTGTAGAATTCGTTATAATAGGGATGAAAGTAATAATGAACATTTTCTCGTTGTTAATTGTATACTCTCTGTAAAAAAATAGAAATACAATCTGTAAATTTGTATAATAAAATAGTACGAGTGAAATTTTATTATAGAAAGGTTCTGGTAACATGTTAGGTATTCATGTTGAAAAAACAAAAGATGAACTAATTATTTCATGGCAATTCTCTAAAATTCATATTCCATTATGTGAAATCACTGAGGTAACGGAAGATAATACATATGCTGGTGTTGAAGAAAAAAGCGTAATCCGAATTGGAACAGCATATGGTACAACTGATCGTATTTTAATTAAGACAGTAAAGCAAAATTATTTATTATTCACTACTAATAGAGTAACCATTTTAAATAAAATAAAAGCTTAATTGTTTTTCTTTCTATATTTAAATGTTAAACACCTACATTCTATTATAGGAAACGCTAAAAAAGATTCGTTGATTACTCCTGCTCCGAATTCGGAAGCATATGATGAAACTATATAACACAAACACCCTAGCTCTTCGCTAGGGTGTTCTTAGTTCTATCTATAATACAGTATTTCTACACTTCTTATTTATTTTTATGAACTCCTTGTAATTGACTAAGAACCTCATTGGCAGTCCTCTCAAATCTTTTAGGGTTATCAGCAATAATTTCATTAAGTAAATTAATTATCGTTAGTTGTATATCATGATTCATTCCTACAAGTACTTTAGCATACTCACTTCTATATAAATCATTATTTAAAATTCTTATGTTTAGTAGCATTGCCCACTCTTTTGCACTCTCAACCATTTTTGGTAAAGCTTTAGGCATCTCTGTTAAATATTTTCCCATTTCAAAATCTTCAATAAAATGAACTAGACCAAACATAACTTCTTCCTCTTGTGTTTCATCCTCAAATACTATACACAACTCTTTAATAAGCTTCTCATCATCACAATCTGCTAAGTTTTCTAATACACTGTCAAACTCTTCACATAACTTCACCTTCTAATAAATATTCAATCCTTTTTTAGGCTAGAATTACACAAAGTTATCCTCAATAGTACGCCCCATTACAAGGATTGGTTTCAAATTGCCCATTGCTTTTGGCGTGCTATTCAAATATTTTTGGAAGCCACTCTAGCTAGTATTAACCATATGATTTATCTAGATTGATATTTTAATGAAATATATTAAAGCTATTTTCATGATCCTACACGCAAACTTTAGAGTTATTTTATAATTAAAGTATTAAATAACCTCTTTACAAATCAAATCAACTTTTTCAAAATATTGTTGTGGTTGTTTCTCACTTATTTCTTTCAAAATTTTAATAACGCCTTCTTTATTTGTAGTTTTAGCCTTCTTCAATACATTAATAAATGGAATAATAAAATCATCTGAGGCTAGAAGACTTCTATAGAATCTTTTAGCACAATATTTAGCTTGTGGCAAAACAATGCTTATCCCTTCAATAATTTTATTTAAACCATCTTCAACTCCATTTTTTTCGATTATATAAAAAATCGATTCAATTAAATCACCAACAATCGAAGGTTCATCTATTTCATCATGAAATACACTGCACAAATCAATAATTACTTTATTATCTGCCCTTTGCAATATTTCATTTAAGATTTCCTCAAATAGCTCAATACTATCATCTTCATGGTCCAGAAAACGTATTCTTTTTAAAATAAATATCTTTTTTTCTAATGACATTTATTACCCTCCATACTTTGAGTAGAGTTTATTGAAGAGTTTCAAAAAATTTATAGTTTAATAAGTTGCCATAACTTCATAATAGCTCTCCTTATTCTCAAGCATTGTACAAGAACTATTTTTTGCTTTTTGTAAAAAACTTCTCCCTTATTTTATCACTTCTTGTTTTTCCTCTATCACTATCTGTTAGTTAATTCTTTGGCGATTGTTTCAGCTTTATGTAATTCTTCTAATAATGTATGTGGATAATCATTGTGACTGTCCATATATGCACGTACGCCACCCACAATGGTTATTCCCTTAATATCCCCGTTATTCTCTAATATTTCTAACGCTTTCTTATATCTTTTATATATTAATTGTAAAATACCACTATTAATATCTTTCACATAGTCTTTCTCCAACTTATGTATCACGACTTTTACTTGTTGAATTAACTGCCTGTTCTTGTTCACTATGTCCTCCTATTTAATTATCATAAATTTTATTTCTATTTTTCACCACTCCAACAATGGCCTTTCCTCAACTATTACTTGTATCTAGTTCTATACATATATTCCTTAGTAATATTTCGTTTACCAACCAGCATGTTACTAAGAAAAGACCCTCTTTTGAAAAGTCGAATCAAAAGAGAGCCTTTCTTTATGACTATATTTCCTATCCATATCTTCTGTCTAAAAGACTATTTAATTATTATGCATTTCTACGTTTCATAAATAATATTGCTCCAAGAGTTAATAACAAAAGACCGGCTCCGACTGAGAACCACATAAAGGACGTATTTCCACCTGTAGCTGGTAATGTTCCAGCTTTTGACGTTTTTCCTGTTTTAGGTTGTTCTAAGTGCGGCTTTTCCTGCTGCGGTTTTCCTAAATTTTCCGCTTTGAACTTCACTGTATGGCCCGCATCTTCAATATCAACGTTGATTGCTACTAAAATATCATCTTGATATAGTTTTTCAAATACTACTACTTCTTTACCTTGTAGTTTAGAAGCATTAAATGTGAAATCAAGTGTGATAGAACCATTCTTCTCTTTTGCCGTAAACTTAGATTCTACTGCTACTTCTTTACCATTTACTAGTAAAGGTTTCTTTGTTGCTTTATCCATTAGTTTACCTTTTGCAACATATTCTTTTCCTACGATTAAGTCTTTGTATTCCACTTTATCTTGGATCGTGACAGATTCGTTTGCATACATCTCTTTTCCACCGTCTGCTTTGTTTGTTGCGGTTGTTTTGATTGTTGGTTCTACGAATCGGACTGTTTGCCCTACATCGTTAATGTCAGATTGAATTGCCACTAAAACACCGTCTTCATATACCTCTTCAAACACTACTACTTCTGTTCCTTGTAGTTCTGCACCAACGAAAGGAAAGTCTAATGTTACAAAACCATTCTTTTCTTTTGCTGTAAACTTAGCCTCAGCTATTACTTCTTTTCCAT
The DNA here is from genome assembly GCF_022664315.1 of Bacillus cereus group sp. BfR-BA-01309. Lineage (NCBI taxonomy): Bacteria > Bacillati > Bacillota > Bacilli > Caryophanales > Bacillaceae > Bacillus > Bacillus cereus group sp. BfR-BA-01309. The sequence continues at coordinate 144,993 of NZ_JAKUHE010000008.1, read as the reverse complement.
CAATTAATAATGGTTTGTTCATAACTTTGTTCATTAATTTACCTTTTACAACATATTCTTTTCCTACGATCAAGTCCTTATATTCTACTTTATTTTGGATCGTGATGGAATCTTTTGCATGCATCTCTTTTCCACCGTCTGCTTTGTTTGTCGCTGTTGTCTTGATTGTTGGTTCTACAAATCGAACCGTTTGCCCCACATCGTTAATGTCAGATTGAATTGCCACTAAAACACCGTCTTCATATACCTCTTCAAACACTACCACTTCTCTTCCTTGCTGCTCTGCACCAACGAAAGGAAAGTCTAATGTTACAAAACCGTTCTTTTCTTTTGCTGTAAACTTAGTCTCAGCAGTTACTTCCTTTCCATCAATTAATAATGGTTTGTTCGTAACTTTGTTCATTAGTTTACCTTTTACAACATATTCTTTCCCTACGATCAAATCTTTGTATTCTACTTTATCTTGAATCGTGATGGAATCTTTTGCATACATCTCTTTTCCACCATCCGCTTTATTTGTAGCTGTTGTTTTGATTGTTGGTTCTACAAATCGAACTGTTTGCCCTACATCATTAATATCAGCATGAGTTGCCACTAAGACACCATCTTGATACAGCTCTTCAAACACTACTACTTCTCTACCTTGCTGTTCGGCACCAACGAAAGGAAAGTCTAATGTTACAAAACCATTCTTTTCTTTTGCTGTAAACTTTGTCTCAGCCTTTACTTCTTTTCCATCAATTAATAACGGCTTATTCGTAACTTTGTTCATTAGTTTACCTTTTACAGTGTACTCTTTACCAACAACTAAGTTAGTGTACTCTACTTTGTCTTGGATCGTGATAGACTCCTTTGCATGCATCTCTTTTCCGCCATCAGCTTTGTTTGTCGCTGTTGCTTTCACTGATGGAATCTTTTCAATTTCTGCGCTAGCCTTTGGTAACATTAAGTTAAAAAAAAGAGATATGACAGAGAGTAAAGCTAGAATCCTAATTACATATTTCCTCCCCATATTTACAACCTCCTGTTTGATTTACATTACAAACATTTAAAATATTCTTACCAAACCACAATTCCATTATAAAACAAATAATTACATACTTTAACATTTTGTTTAATTTTTTTAATTTTGATTATAAGGTTTTACCAATAATTCGTTGTGACATAAAGCGATCAACCACTTGATGGTTGTAGGTTTAAAATAAAGTAAAACTTTAGTTAGTAAGTTTTTGTTCATCCCACACCAATTATTAGCCTTTACTTACCAATCGAGCTTTTACGGGTAGCCTGACTCTCACCTCACTTCTTTACTCTAGCAGAATTTGGAGATGAAGTTTTACTACCTACAAATAGCAGGGTAAATATTGATTATACACTTGGAGTAAAGTTTCATATTTTTTTATTATTTTTATAAAAAATTTGATTATTACAGTAACTTTAGTTTACGATATTCATATCTACTAAGATTTGGAGGTTAAAAGATGATAAGAAATGATAAAGAGTTGAAAACCCAATTGAATAAGTTAATTAGCGATCCTGATTTCTTGCGCTTACAAGAATCTTTTGAAAAAGAAAGCTTGTTTCAATTATTGGGTTTTGGACACCGCGAAACGATGCATAGTTCTTTTATCAGTTGGTTACTTTCACCAATGTCTTCATTGAATTTAGGTACTTTCCCACTGAAGCGTTTTCTCTATTATATTAGTGAGGAAAATATATCAAGTAAGAAAACCGGTTTTAATTTTGCTTTAATTGAATCGGATCCATCACTTAAACTAGAGGAATTAGAAGTGGCAACTGAGGTAGCAGAGTCTGTAGTTATTCCAGAAACAAACCAGGAATTGCGGGCTCGATTTGATTTATATATGACAAATGATTCAATGAGAATTATTGTGGAAAATAAGGTATTGGCACGAGAAAACAAAGACCAGACTGAAACCTATACGAAAATCTTAAAACAGATGGAGGACTCGTATCAGTATGAACTAAAGGTCTTTTTGTCTCCAGATGCCACGATAAAACCTAAATGTCCCGAATTTATTCAAATTGATTATCAAGGGCTATATGATTTTGTTATATTGCCTTGTGTGAATCACCCAAAAATTACAACAGCAAATAAAAATATTTTAGAGGAATATATCCATAATCTTCGCATGGTCTATAAAGGAGTGAATAAACCGATGGCAAGAGTAAACGATGAGTTGTGTGTAGCTATATATGATAAATATAAGGACGTATTAGATGAGATATTCGATGCAGTTAAAAATGAGACGCCTGAAGCAAGAAAGGCCAAAACGTCTTCTCCGACTCGTAAATCAAACATTTCTTGGAAAGAGGTATATTCAAGACTAAACGAAGACGAAAAACACCTAGAGACTACTTATGGTGGTCCCATAACAAAGGCAGAAATCGACTTAACAAGTGGCAAAATCCTTTTTGAAGGGAAAGAATATAGTAGTCCTTCAGCTGCTGCCATTGCGGCAGTAAATTATGTTAAAGGTGATGAAAATTACACAGATCGTTACAATGGATATGCGTTATGGAGTATTGTGTATCCAAATGGAGAAAAAAAGAAGCTGTCTGTTGTACGTGATGATATCTCTTTATCTTTAGCTCAAGAGGAAGAAGATTAGAATCTTTCCTAACTATCGAAGTATTACCCGAAATTGTAAAAATGCAATAAAGTTATTTAATCTTAAAACCTAAAACGAGCATAACACCTTGCTAAACTTAGGGCGTGGCTATGCTTGTTTTATTTTCAATATAAAACGCGTCACTGTATTCATAAATATAACAATACGTACCATCATTATTCTATTGGGCCCATAAATTGTGTAATGAAATAAACATGCTCAATAAGTTTAACCTTTTGTAAGTTTTCTACTTTTTCTGATCCACCTAATGCAAGTAACGGTGTGTAACCAAAACATTCATCAATTTCAAGACTTCCGTACCTGTGTATTGCCTGCTTGTAAGGCATCCAATCCAATACTTTCTCTAGAAAATAGTCATCTTTCATATTTTTAAAGAAAAACTTAAATTTTCCACCTGCTACATCTACCGTACCTCTTCGATACTTAAGTAATAATAAATAGTTATTTTCCCACACAAGAATATCTCCCATACCTGTTGTAAAAACCGGGATAGCCTCTTCATAACGGATATAACTTCCCTTTAATATATCTAAATATTCTTCTGGGTTTATCAACCTTAAATATCCGTTTAACATACTTCCAAATCCATATTGTTTCCATAAATCTATTATTTGTTCAGGAACTTTACCTGTATACTTTTCAACAATCTCTTGCGACGGCTTATCGAAACATATAAAATCACTTATCTTTTCCATTGATTTCTCCATTTTCTACTCCCACTCATTATCTATTTAACTAAGATATAACTATTACTGTACCCCTTTTAAAGGTTATTATTTTTCACTTCCTCAAACCACTCATCAGCAAAATCATCAGCCGTTTTTATATCATCATTTGTATGGATTAAATCATACTCATATTCAGCTTTAAACTTACCACTCTTAGTATCGTATATTAATTTCATCTCAGTTGGCATATCTTTTTCGTATTCTTTGCATAACATTTCAATTCTTTCGATATCTTCACTTATAATTTGTAGAACCTGAAACATTCGTTCCGGAGATACATCATATCTTTTTTCTCCATTTTTCAATGCATCATTAACCTTGTGACACTCTACATATTTATTGTTAATTAAATAAAAGAAACTACTAGAAATCATATCTTCTTCACATGAAGCGTACACATATACTTTATCAGCTCTATTTTCAACATATTCCATACATATAGATATCATATCAGCTTGCAATTCACTAAACTTTTCCTCAAATTCTTTCATACTACTTTTTCACCCCTTAGATTAAAAGTTAAATGGCAACGTCTTGATACCCCACCTCATTTACTTTTTCATTTAGTAAACGTATTCCTAATCCATTCTCTGTATCCCACGTACAATCGAAAGTTATCCCAATATCTCGCTCTTCATGAATATCTCCATATGGGACTACAATTCCAACTAAAGTGATTCTCCTATGTAATTGGTCAATTGTTTCGATATACGGATAATTTTCATTAAATCCAATATCATACCCTAATTGTTGACGCTCTTGCTTGTAATAGTCTAAAATCGCTTGTAAAAAACCTTGCTGCAGTTGTTCCCAATTTTGCAACAATGAATTATAAGCAGTATATTGTCCTTCATCAAACTTACCGTCTTTTTCACCTTTCACTATCAATGCTATTTCAACTTCTTTTCCACAAAATTCAACGGTAATGTCCTTAACCCATCCATATGTATACTCAATCTCACCAAAAACTGCATCATTTATAATCATTTTTAACTCTCCCCATTTACTCTCTTGGATCCATATCGATTTCTCTAATCGTATGAAAGTTACCCTCTAACATTAACTGTTTTTTCCAGTCGTTTCTATATTCAGTATACTACTATCAATTGCTAATTTTTCAATAAGTTTTTCGCCTTACCGTATGGAGATCTTTCTACTAATATATAAGGCAGATTTTTGTTTGGGCTTTATAAAAAATCCAAGCATTTTCTGCCTGTATCGCTCCATCATCGTGCCTGATTGTTCCCTCTAAAGTGAAGAGGCACTATTAAACTTTCTTAATATACTCATACACTTCTTTAGGTTTTATATTAAGCATGTGGGCAATCTCCGTTATTTTCTTTCCTTCTTCCTTCATCTTTTTTACTTTTATCTCCATTGTTTGCTCATATTCTTCTGCAATATCAAATAATGGACTTAATAAAGAGTGCCATATTTCAAAATCAGTAAATTTATTTCTTTCCAAAAACTCATTTAACAATATATCCAATTCTTTAGTTAGTATCATTCTTTTACCTTCTAACACTTGTTTCTCAGTTAGAAAATCACCTATATCTTTCATAAAATTAATAAATGATTCCATGGAATCTGCAAGAAAATCACCACCACTCCAACTATCCATTCCGTGCATGAGTGAAGATATAGGGTATCCTTCCTCACTTAAGTCAATAATAATTGGATCTCCACACATAGTTTCATATGCAATAACAATCCAATTTGCATCCCAAGTATCTTCCTCATCGGTTACAAGGGAGTTTCCATCGGTGTCAATGCTGTATCCTACTTGAAATTCATCTAATTGCTCAAAAGAACATACATCAAAATTTACATACCCTCTAATTTTTTTATGTTCTAAGTTCATAAGTTCTAAATTTCTCTTAATCTCTACTTTTTGATGATAAGAATTAAATTGTATCATTGTCATTTTTACTACATCCTTATTCATACTTTATATGTATTCTTTTGTATCTGGTTGTTTACTAACAAACTAAGCCAAGAATATTAATAATAGATATTGTTATTTTTTCTTTGCTGTATTCCCTATAGCTATTAGAAAACAAATTACAATGAAACTATAACACCAAATTCTCTACATGTTCTCAAATGTCTAATAAGATCTTCACACCAACATTATTTACTAATAACTCGGTTAAAGATGGTGCAATTTTAACTGCATCCTCCATGTCCAAATTTCCAAAACTGTTATAGTATATACCAAAACCATCTTTACCTTGTAGATAAATTAATGCACCCCCACCTTCATCATCACCAATTGCGAGTGAATGAAGAAGGTAATTCTGCACTTTATAAGCTTCATTCATTTCTATGCAATCCGAAGCTCCCCATATCCTAATATACATTTGGTCATTAACATTAATTTCAACATTTGAAGCAAGCTGAATCATTTCTATATATTCTGTAGGTACATCTATTACTGAGAAATGCTGAAGCGCTTTAATTTCTTTTTCTTTCGAAAGAGGTTCTTTATTATCGACTGTATACATATCACTGATGTTCTGTAGTATGTTCATTAATAATCGCCCCTTTCATACTTAGCATATAAATCTCCGTATTTACAGTCAAAATAAAGTAATCCATATCCGAATATGTATTTGCAGGACTACTATGTCGAAGGTATAAATACATTGTTTATAAGATCTGTGAAACCTCCTTTAATATTTCATCTTCCTAACTTAGAAACTCCCAATATCATTTTAAAATCCTACAAAACCATTACATTAAATTTCTAATCTTCATAAATTACCGATCCTATATACTTAAAGTTCCTACCATCCAGTTTTGCTTCTTCAACAAGTTCTCCATACTCAAAATCATATAACCTAATGACAGTATTGTATTGTTCTTCTAAATTTTCACCATAAAAGTCTATCAGTTCACTTATGATTGATTCAGAATACGAAGCATTCTGTAGTAATTCAGACAAAGAAGATGTAACATGTTCATTATATGTACATTCTAATAAGTCTTGGTTATACTCAATGAAATCTATTTGAAAATCAGTCATAAAACGCGAAGGAATCCTATTCCCCTCATTATCATATTTTATTTCTACATACTTTCTTAACACCATTTCGCTAGTACAATTTCCAAACCAAAGAGAAACAGCTCCTGGACTTTCCATATTAATCCTCCTTTCCAATTTTTCTATGTTCTAATGGTAATAAATCAGGCCCACTGTTTCAGATATAATGTAATCAGCTTCTTAAATTCTTTTTACGCAGCTAAACCTTTAACTTTTTAAAACTTTCAGATACTTAGTATTCTTCGGATTCCCAAAACATCTACCTTCTGATTTTGTATTGGCAATACTAAAAAATTCTTTTGCGGTTTCTAAATCACCTAATTCAAAAGAAACTTTCCCTGCAATAAATTCCTTGTCACCGGAATCTATACGTGCAAATCCAGTTAAAAATATTTTATCTGCCCACTCCTTTGCTTTTTTTAAATCATTTACCATAAAACAAGTGGAGATAATATCCTTAACTAAATGGTAACTCTCTTCACAATAAATACCTTTAGGGTCAGGGATTATATCCCATGCCTCTTCTAATAACACAATAGAGTCATTATAGTTACCATTATGAAATTGTTCATTGCTTTTTTCCAAAAGACTTTCGAATTCTTCTTTTATATGTGATTGTAAAATAGCCATATTTACCCTCCTCAAATCATATCCTTAATCAATTCAAAATACTTATCATCCTCATTAAAAAAGAGTTTATAGCCGTCTAAAATGTAAGCTCTTAACAGATACTCCTTAGCTTTATCAAGCTCCCCACACTCGAATAAACTCTCTCCAAGTCTCAGTAAAATAAATGGATTTGCAATACCATCCGGACAGTTTAGCGCATTATATAAATTACTTTTTGCTTTCTCATACTCACGATTTAAAAAATAAGTATCTCCTAATGCTGTATAAATCCATGTACTTGTTTCCCAATCGGTCTTCGGTAACGGAACCAAATCCAGAGCAGCGATATAGCTCTCTATTGCTTTATCATCTTTTCCTTTTTCAACAAAAGCATCTCCTTCGTTACATAACTTTACAATTCGGTCATACACTTGATCGTTGAGTTCCAATATAAATCCCCCCATAATTATTTATTTGGTGGCAAGTAGTTTTCATTTAACTTTGTACCTGCGAATCGATTTAAACTATCATGATCTAATACATAATTATTGGAGTCTAACATCCATTCTCTAACCTCTGGGGACTTCGCTCCATAATATCTACCTGTATGTACTATTCCACCATGAAACTGAATCACTTCAATGAGCCATATCTGCTTGATCTAGAGGATACCATTTATTATCACTTGCCATAAATTCTAGTTTACCATCACTTTTTGTACGGATTTTTGATGAAATTGAATTTTCCATTCTTTCTATTTACTTCTCTACCCATATTGTAGCCATTCCCAGGCGTATTCCTCATTAGGTCGATGCCATTTTCCATTTGCATCTTGATAATAGCCTTTAAGTACATTACTCGTACCCTATGGAGCACACTCATGAAAGTTTACTAAACATGGTAATTTTATAATTTAAACCTTATCACCAAGATGTTTGTCGTTCTCGTGGACAAATACTATAATAAAAACACCTTTACCTAGTTACGCTTCATAGCCAATTACAATCCATTCATCTACATAACCCCAAAAATCGATATTATATTTAGGCTTTAATTTTGCAGACCAGAAGGTAGCAGTGTTATCAATACAATTATTGTAATCTATAGCTACGTAACTCCCCATACCATTAGTGAAAAAGCCAAACGATGAATCTAGGTTGATTTTTATAGGCTCTTCTAAATCATCAATAATACTCCATTCAATATCCTCGTCCCCAAGATATGTTACTGATTCAAGTGGAACTAAGCCATTGATTCACTCGCATAGTAATAAAATCCATCATGAACATTTTCATAAAAACTTCGAATTGAAGCAGGTATTTTATCCCATGCATCCTCTAATTCTATGTTTTTTGTCCCTTTTGAGGATTACACCCTTCGTAATATAATATGTCTCCTTTGGAATTTCTTATTGTGTATAAAATCGAATAAGCCCCTTCTACATCCAGAATTTCAACATTTGTTAGATGTTTATTTAGATAAGAGATCGTATTCCGTAATTCAGTCCCTACATTTCTCCCCCATATGTTCAGAAGTAAATCAATTCGCCCTTTAATATCGTCATTATAAAACAGTTCTCTCCATTCAATTGGTATCTCATTATCACCCAGTCTACTAATTTCATCGATTGTTAATATTCGAACATTTTTATTGTACCTTTTTAAATAAGTAAGTTTTTGATCCATCTACTATCCATCTCCCATTTTTCATTGTTTATTAAAGTCGTTAATCTGTTTTTGTATCTTTCTTTCAAGTTCTTTTTCTTTAACCAGCATTTATTTGAGCTAACCGATCCTGCTTTATTTAGATTTTTATACGTTCCTATGTCACCTTCTCTTGGTAACAGTTTTTTGAAGCTACTTCTTTTACAATACTACCTGTTCCCTTAACAACACACCTTTCCAAGTTCGAGGTTCTACTCTGCATACTGAATACCCTCCTTACAGGCCACAAGAACTTCTTTTTACAATTTTATTAATTCATACTTCTACCCCTTTAATGAGAGAAGGTTTATTATCGAAATATTTCGCTAGTTTATTTTTAATTATATAATACTACCAATATATGTTAGCCTTAATTCTTAAAAATAATTAAATTTATAACATGCCTATGTATAAAAAAAGCACTTGTTGCCTCAAATAGACAATCAAGTGCTTTAAGTTTCATCTGTTTTTAAGCAGCATAAATTTGTAAGTTTTGTAGTAACAGTATGACACCTTTTATATGTGGTAACAACTACTACGTTAAAACTTACGAGTTTGTACGAATTCGTTAGTTTAATATGCATTCCATGGTTTATATTCATCGCCCAGTAAAATGTCATCTCGCCTAAGCTCGTAATTCTTTTTCTATTCTATCATTGCACATAATACTCCATGACGGTACAACCATCATGAAGTACGTATTTTCTAACAGCCTATGCTTTTTTTCACTGCAAATATACTTTATTTTTTATTCATATATACTTATGCGTATTTAAATTTAGCACCGCGAACTTTATCATATTCGTACATAAAATATAATTTAGTATAGTGATTTTATATTTTAGGAATATCAATTATTTTTCCTGGTGACTCATTAATAAGAATATCTGAAATACTTGGGTTCCTTTTTTTCAACTTGAATATTTGAATTTTTGTTAATTCAGAGCTAAATGATATATTTTGTGTTTTAAACTCCAAATTCATAATTTTATTTTGAAGTTTTAATATAAAAACCTTCCATTCTTGTAATGGAGAATTCGAAACTTCCTTTGGACTTTCTAATAATCGATATCCGTCTGCATAATGAAACATTAGTAATCCCGTTCCTAAGTCACAATCTTTGTTTTCAAGAATTGCATTTGGTATATCAAATCCACTATTCCAATTATAATTTGCTGCAAAACAATGAAGGAGTATTGGATTATCTATATTCTTTATTCGGCTAATTGTATCCTCTTTATTTGTATTATAAAGTAATTCTTCAAGCAAACTAATATCTTTATTTTCCATTACACCTTACCACCTTACTGATATTTACTTATTTTGTATTTCCAATTGTTTTAGCTTTCTTTCCCAGAGTTCTACTGTTGCACCTTGGCTTGGGTACAATGGTAAACCATTCCCCTGTAATTTTCTTAAATTTTTTTGCAAATCATATACCTGCTTTTGTAAACTATCAATACTTTGGTTAATATCCATTTTATTTAATGCTCTTGCAACTACTTCATTGTAAACAGAATGATAACCTCTGTGTCTAGCCATTGTACTTATATTATCATCTGGTACTCTTAGAAAAATACCATTTGATGAGTCATCAAAGTTCATACCTATCTTTTTAATTACAGGATTATCTGCCATTTCAGAAGGAATAATATGCTGTGCTTGATATCCACTCCATTTAGTTGAACGTCTAAGCCCCATTTCTGTCATCATATTTTTTCATAATTTAGTAGAATTCCCTCCTGTTACAATACCCGGAGTACCAGGAATAATCCTACTACCTTCACCCGTACCCTATGTTGTAATCTTAAACCCTCACAATAAAAAAGCAAACCATGTAAACCTTATTAAACTACTTCTTTTTCTTCTACTATCGGCAATTCATATGCCGTTTTATATTTCATCATGCCATATACAATGTTTACAAGCCTTCTCATAATACATACCAATGCTTGTCCTTTTGTTTTTCCTTCTTTAAGCTTCTTTTGATAGTACGCATGAAACACTGGATTTCGTGGCATCTTACTGCCTTTTGCTACTTGCACTTGCTGTACTGCTAAATTATAAAATAAAGCGTGTAGCGCCCTGTTTCCTTGTTTGCTTTTGTGTGTCTTACCTTTCCCACCAGAACCAAAGTAAACAGGCGCAATCCCCGCAAATCGTGCTAATTTGTTGGCATTTGGAAATCGCCTTACATCCCCAATTTCTGCAATTAATGCTGATGCCGTCACAAGTTCTATTCCCGGCATCGTTTCTAATTGATAATCTAGTAGTTTTACTAGCTGTTTTAATTCTCTCTCGATGTATTTCATTTCTGTCTTTTTAAACTCAATATCCCGTACAATACTTCTTACTAAAAAGTCTCGTGTTTCTTGATACTCCTTCATTGTATGTCCATCTTCTTTTACAAGTTTTAATATTTCGCTTGCTTTCTTTACTGAACATGTATTGTTGCTAACATCTAATAAAAAAGCTGTTAATTGCTTTATATTTGCCCCCTCTAAACAAGAGGGTGACGGATATTGCTGCCAAAACGCTAATGCTGTTTTTCCATCTAACTCTGAGAAAAACTTTTTATAACTTGGATAATGGTGGTTTAATTGAATATGTAATTGGTTCTTTAATGCACTTTGTGCTTTTACTAATGCATTCCTTCTTGAAACCAATTGTTGTATCGACCAAAATAAATCGTTTGGCTTTGCATCTGGCAATTGATTAAATTTGTTTACCAATATGCGTGCCACACATTCCGCATCCCAACTATCATTTTTTTGTATCATCACTTGGCTCTTTCGTTCTAAAAATGATAAAGCTGGATTTACTTCTTTCACTACTTGTTCATGATCTACTAAATATTTCGCTAATGCTCTTCCATAACCGCCAACATCCTCTAAACCAAATACAACTGATAAACCATCACTCACATATGTCTCTACTTCTAATAAAAACTTCGAAAATGCAGATGGTTTATTCTCAAATTGTATTTCTCCTAATTTCTCTTGCCAACAATTAATAATAACAGCCGTATGATGCTCCTTATGTAAATCTACTCCTACATACAAATAGTTCTGTCTATTATGCATAACTCATCCCTCTATTCAATGATTTAGTCATATACAAAAATGTCGGCAACCTTAGTTCGAGCGTTCATCTTTCGATGCGCATAGGTACGCAAGCCTATCCATTTTTCATCTCTTTAGTAGTATGTATAGTAAAATGAGCTAATTTTTTAAGTGAGTTTATAAAATAATTGCTGCATGTTGTCCTTTTGTTTGTATTTTCCCGTATTTATACATGCCACGATAAAAATTCTCTCTATCTAACATGCGTTTCACTTGTACTTTCGTAAATTGTTTACCTTTCGCTGTGCAGTAGCCTTCTACATTCAATTGTTCTGCCAATTGGGTAAGTGACCAATGTTTAAAAATGTGTCTTAACTCAAATAGTCTACGTACAACTACTGCTTTCCCAGCATCTACTTCTAACACCTTTTGTCCTTTTTTGGCCTTGTAGCCAAAAAGTACGCCACCACCTGCATATCCACCTCGTTCAGCCTTCTTCTTTCTACCTCTACTTAACTTCAATGCAATTTCAAGTCTTTGATATTGGTCTAATAGTTCTAACATGCCATTCACCAAAAAGTCATTTGGATCATGTGTGTAAATACTATAGCTTGATTGTTCAATTGCCTTCACATCTACTTCATGTTTCTTTAGTTCTCGTTGTATCAATACTTTCGCCATATCAGAGCGCCACAATCGTGATGTATTCAACACAACAACATAGCTTACTTGTTTATACACCATATCGGACAATAGCTCTTGTAGTCCATCACGTTCAACTGTTAATCCCTCTTCATCAACAGTCGCTCCGCTTAATCCTCTATCTTCATACACACGAAGTAGTTCTAAATTATTTTCGTTACAGTAACGTTCAATCTCTTCTATTTGATACGCTAAACTATACCCATCACGTACTTGTCCTTCCGTTGAAACTCGTATGTAACCAACTACTTTCTTTCCCATCATAAATCCCCTCCCGTTACAGTAATTTGAGCCCCTGTAACGTTTATCCGTTTTTTTGCGGATAACGTGTTCGTAACGTAAATCCGTTAAAACGTACTTTACGATGACTTCAAAACATAATACAACCCTTTATTTTTACAATAGTTTTTTCTCTAGTAGTGTCGTACACTGTACAAAGCCACTACAGTTTATAAAATTTAACACTTAATACATTTATAAAATTATACGTTTACCAACTTATTTCTACTCTAAAATGCAAAAAAGCACTTGTTGCCATAATTGACAATCAAGCGCTTTAAGTTCATCTGTTTTTAAGTAGCTTTAATTTATAAGTTTTATAATAATAGTATGACACCTTATATATATCGTGACAAATATTAATTTAAAACTAACGAGCTTGTACGAGTTCGTTAATTTTATGTCTCTTCCATGCGTTTATATTCATCTTTCGGTAAAATGTCATCTCACCTAAGCTCGCACCTCGTTTTCTGTTCTATCATTGTACGTAATACTCCATGATGGTACAACCATCATGGGTCTCTACTTTTAAACCACTTATTGTTTTTCTTTCCACTACAAATATACTTTATTTTTTATCTGGTGAATATACAATTATTCTCCCTTGTGGATATTCACCTTCCCATCCACAAGGCCATCCCCCAAGCTTATAAACCTCAAAGATTCTTTCATAAAAATTATCAACTTTTCCATTTACTAAACGATTTAGTGCACACATATGTAAATCTCCAATTATTTCTTCAAAAATATCAATATATTGTAATACAAAATCACCTGGATAGTTCTCAGATGATTGAATAATCTCCCTTATAGGACGCTCCATAGAGTTTAAATCATGCTCATATAATTGTCCTATTATTTCCCCACCTTCTGAGGATTTAATATCTTCCCAAACGTTTTCAACCTCATCCAAATCTTGAGACCATGCCAATTCTTGTGCTCTTTCATACTCATTAACCATAACAACATCACGATTTAGAAGGTTTTCATTATGAAAAAGTTGTAAATTTGTAATAAAATTAATAACCTCTTCGACTAATTGAGTGTTTTTTCCGTACTTCATTTATTTATCCACCTTTCCCAAAGTTCTTCAGTAGCACCGCCACCTCTTTGCCAAATCTTTATTTCTTCATTTAATTTTGTTTTGTAAAACTTCTCAATACCAATTTCTAATACCTTTGATTTGTATAATGGCAAGCCACTTTCTGTACCTTTTTTTAATTTTTGTTGCAATTCAAATACTTGTTGTTCCAACTCCTTAATACTTTGATTGATATTTAATTTATCTAACTGATCTTTAACCACATTATTATATACACTATGAAATCCTCTATGCCTAGACAAAGCACTTGGATCTTTTGCTGGTATCGGTAAAAATATCCCGTTATCAGCATGATCCATATCCATTCCAATTTTCTTTAATACCGGATGATTTCTTAAATTTTTAGGTATTATATGTTGCGCCTGATATCCTTTCCGTGATGCAGAACGTGGAAGCCCCATGGATTCCAATAAATTTTGCCCTAATTTTGTAGAACTACCTCCTGTAACCTTTCCAGGGGTACCTGGAATAAGTCTAGTAGCTTCACCCGTACCCTTAGCAAGTTGATAAGCGTCATCCTTAGCTGCCGTACTTGCCTTTGAAAACTTTCCGGCTACTTCTCCAACAGTTGAAGATTCTATATAAGGAAGCTTCATTCCTATTCCAGTATCCACCGTCCTAACTGCTACTGGAATAGGAGTATTTTTCATAGCATCTAGTGCATTCTTTAAAGTCTTATTTTCCTTAAGCGATTGTACCACATTATTTCTACGCTAAAACGCAAAAAAGCACTCGTTGCCTTTAATTGACAATCAAGTGCTTTAAGTTCATATGTTTTTAAGTAGCATAAATTTGTAAGTTTTGTAGTAACAATATGACACTTTTTATACTTCATAACAAATACTACATTAAAACTTACGAGTTCGTTAGTTTAATATACATTCCATGTGTTTATATTCATCACCCAGTAAAATGTCATCTCGCCTAAGCTCGTACTTCTTTTCCTATTCTATCATTGCACATAATACTCTATGATGGTACAACCATCATAGAGTATCTATTTTCAAACACCCTATTATTTTTTCTATCCACTTCACATAAAATTTATTTTTCATTCATCATTATATTTTTTAATCGTGTAATTTACTTAAAAAATCAGTAAATGTATCTGCAATGTAAAATACATTTTCTCTTGCGATTTTCTCTGCTTCTTCTGCCGTAATCCCTTCACTTTCCATCAGCGCTTCCTTTTCCCATGCATCTTCATGTTCCCAAAAAACAACAATTGGATTTTCTTCATGATTTTTATAATCAAAGCAAATTAAATTTCCTGCTGGATCAATTCCAAAAGGAATTACATCTCTAGGTAAGGTAGCACGGTAGTTATTATAATCTCTTACAATATAATCACTACTCTCCTCATCAAAAGAAAGTAATGCACCAAAAACTCTTTCTATTCCTTCAACATCAAAACAATATGGTATTACATTAGCCCCATGATTTACCTTTGCACACTCGATATAATCTTTTGGAAACTCAACTCCCAGTGATTGACCTATTTTCTCCACAAATTCTTCCGTAACCGAATCATCCGCATACTTCCATTCTAAATTCTTCATCTAATTCCGCCTCCCCATAATCTATTTCCACCTAAATGATTCACACTATGAACTTCTTTTATTACTAATTGCATTTTCCCCGGTATTTGATGATGATGCCATATTAATCCATCTATTCTAGGCAAACCATCATTTATTTGAGCTAACTGCTTTTTAGTGAATAATTCTTTTGAGATTTCGCCTTTCTCAATTGCTTCTTTTACCAATTTAGTACATTCCCTAAATTGATCTGTATCTTTCATAACATAGAAATCTTTCTCTAACTTTAAAGAAAACTTAACATCATCCCCTTTAAATATTGGGAATCCTAAAATATCAAAATCTACTCCTTTTTTCACATGTGTTCCTCCTGCTAAAGGCTTATTTAATATATTATTTTTCGTTTTAGTATTCAAATATGTTTCTGTTAGTTCTACAACTTCTTTAAACTCTTCAACACTATCATACCCAAATTCTTTGATGGTAGTATCATCTACTTGTTTTAAGAAATCTTCAACACTATCATATCCCTTAGGAACAATTGATCTATTAATCAAGTTTCCGTCTTTATCGTAATTATTTTTAATTACTTCGTCAATTTCAGATCTATGAACAGCGTTACCCGTACCCTTAACCCCACCACTCTCCAAATTCGAGATCCTACTCTGAATACTCGCCTTTGAGGCATCATGGGCTTATTTGACTTTTCACTAATACGCGTACTTTTTTCTATTCTATCATCCCACATTGTACTCCATGATGGTACTACCTTCATGGGCTCTGAATTTCAGCATATCATCATTCATGTTGTCCAAAGCATAAATATCTCATAAAAAGCACCTGATGCCCTAAAAGGAAATCAAGTGCTTCTTAGTTAATTACATCATCAATTCATAATTTAAAAATATTCTTGTTCAATTTCGCAAATAACTACTTGGAATAAGGGTTATAATCTATCTCAACCTTACTAAGACCATCTAATACTTTCTCTATCCTTTTAGTCAAGTCTGCTATTTCTTCATGTGTCAGTTCGTTTGTATCATCTAAATCTTTAAACATACTTAATCTCTTTGTTATCCCTTCAACATACTCAATAAAGACCTTATTTTTGGATAACAATATTTCACCTACAGCAGTATCAACAATAAAGTCTTCTACCTTTCCAAGATTTATATATTCATTAACAGTTCTTGCTATTACATATTCATGTCCCCTATTTAATTTTAAATAATCATTATAGTCTTCGTTAATCGCCTCAAATATTTCATTATATCCCCAGTCTTCCATGATATAACTCCTCTTTTATGGTTTAAGTCTTTCACCGTTATTGCGAATAACTTCCAATTTAATATTCTTATATTTATTAGCAAATTCAGTTATTACTTTGCTACAACTATCACACGTATCTAGTTATCTGAATGATCTAATTTTACTAGTAACATTTACAGCATAACCCCGTTTTAAAGCAATTTCATTCAAAAACATATACTCAATCTTACAATTTTGAATATCTGTTAAAAAACCAGCATCCATGGTCAATGGATACTGGCATAATATTCTTACGTATCAAACATACTATAACAAGTAAATGTAATATCTTTAGTCTTGCCCTTCCGTAACAAGCTCTTGTTGAGCTTTTCCACGACCTTTAATATATTTATAAAACTACTCTACGCTTCCCACTTTTCTTTCTAAAACAAAAAACAGGCCAATCATAGTGATTATCTGACTATAATCAACCTGTACAACGTAATATTATTGTATGAAATAGTTTCTGTAACCCTTTAAAAAAACCAACGTTTACCCTATTCATATCTAAAACATTGAAAATACCTTTCCAAAGCATTTATTTCATCTAAGGAATTTTCAACAGAATATATTTTACCCTTACTAGCTCTATCTATGAAAAGGCAACAACCTGCTTTTTCAACAATTTATAAAATATATATTTGTATTTTTCAACCCAAAAGATATAATTCTTTTAGAGTTTCCATAAAATCAGAATCCGTCTTTACTCCAATCATATTAATCAAATCATAAAATTGGCTTATTTTAAAAGAAAAATTATATAGAACAACTGCGGCACTATTTAACTTTCTAGATTTATCTATATAAATCTTAGAGTCACCTTTTCCTAAAAATAATACATTATATCTATCATTTGTGCTTTTTTCTAAAATTATTCTGTCTGGCTTAAGTGCATAAAAAGAATAATACTGTTCATCTAAAAAAGTTTTGAATATCTTTTGAATAATACTTAATGATGTTGCATTTTTAATCTCATTTTGAATATTTTCATCATATTTTCTTACTTCTAACTTACTTTTCGAAAAAATATATAAAGCCACTGCTGATTTATATTTATCTGAAAATACATCTACTTTGTATTCTTTTCCTCTAACAACTTCAAAAAGCTCATACTGATTATTTACTTCATTGAAAGTTAACTTAACTATAGCTTCAGGATAATCTTCTCCACTTACCGGTGCAACATAAATAATATCTTTTTCCCCTTTAATCACTTTAAATTCGGTTTCAATTAAATTGTATATACCAATTAAGTCCATACTTTACACTCCATTATGGGTTTATTTGTTTAATAACTTCAAGCTCAATTAATTCTTCTATAGAGTATGGTCGACCATTAGATTTATATTTAATAATTTGTGTTCCTCCACCTGGCTGATCAAACCAAGGAGCGATTTTCCCTAAAGTTACTTCAAAATCATCAATAACCTCATAAACATAATAAGGTGCTTGTTCACTATGCGGAGCCAAAGCTCTACTTGGGAACGAATCGCTTTCAGGAGCTAAAAAGGAACCCGCCGGGTTACCATATCTATCCAATCTCGTTCCAGGTTGTAATGTTTCTACTTTTTGAGTTCCCGAGACAAATCCATCATTAGGTGGCCAATGAATTTCTCCTGTTTTTTGATTATAATATTTTGGATTCTTATATACATTCTCATATTTCTTATATAATTCGTCACTAGGTGGATAATCCCATTTCTGCATATTTTCAGGGATTGTCACTTCCTCTACATGTTTGCCAGCTTCACTAGCTTCCTTGCCAATATTACCCGTACCCTTAACCCCACCACTCTCCAAATTCGAGATCCTACTCTGAATACTCGCCTTTGAGGCATCATGGGCTTCTTGGAATTTCCCGCTATAGTTCGTTCCAGATCTAACGACACTTCCATCTGGCATTATTTCTACACCTTTAAAGATTGGGGTTACGGAGTCCACACCTTTTGCTAATGTATTTTCAATTATATAATACTAGTAATTTGTGTTAGCTTTAATTTATAGCATGCCTACCTATAAAAAAAGCACTTGATTGTTGCCTTTAGTCGACAATCAAGTGCTTTAAATTCACATATTTTTAAATAGCATAAATTTGTAAGTTTTGTAGCACAAGTATGGCACCTTTTACATGTGGCGACAATTGTTACGTTAAAACTTACGAGTTTGTACGAGTTCGTTAGTCTAATATACATTCCATGTGTTTATATTTATCGCCCGGTAAAATGTCATCTCGCCTAAGCTCGTACTTTGTTTTTTCGACGTACAATGAATTAGAGAAACTATTCAAAGTTGCATAAACTCTACCTACTAAATTAGGATTTTTTTGTTTATATAAAAACTTTGCAACAGAACCTTTAAACTAAACTTCAAATCCAATTACTATCCATTCATCAACTATGTCCCAAAAATTCATATTATATCTAGGCTCTTTATTCGTCCACCATAAAGTCGCATTATCATTATTAGAATTCTTATAATCTACTGCAACATAACCACCCATACCACTTTTAAAGAAACCAAAAGTAGTTTGTAAATCAATTTGTAAAGGCTCTTCTAACTCCTCAATAATACCCCATTCATCATCATTAAAAAAAGTTACATTTTCTAAAGGAACTAAACCCATAGATTGGCTCGCATAAAAATAGAAACCATTATGAACAGTTCGATAAAAATTTCGTATTGTTGAAGGAATCTTATCCCAAGATTTTTCTAATTCTTCATTATTAAACTCATCTTTGGGATTTCCCCCCTCATAATATAGAATTTCACCATTATCTGTTTTAATAGTGTATAAAATTGAATATCTACCATTTATGTCCATAAGCTCTACTTCTTCAAGGTGCCTAGACAAATAAGAAATAGTGTTTCTTAATTCCACTCCTACTTGCTCTTTCCATATCGATAAAATACTCTCAACTCTCTTGTCTACGTTTTCTTCTTGAAACAATTCATACCATGAATTTGGTATTTTTTTACAATCAAGTTTATTAATCCCATGGCATGATATAAGTTGTGCATTTCTTTTATATTTTCTTAAAAAACCAAGTTTTTGTTCCATAATGATGCTATGTCATCTCCTTTATTTATCTATATACTTTTTTATTTCCTTTCAACAAAATCATCAATTTATTTTTGTAATTTCATTTCTAATTCTTTTCCCTCTTTATCATCTCTTCTCTAAACTTAGGATCAACTTCAAATTTTTTCTTTCTTATAAATTGTCCAATCAGAATAAGATTTAGACCCCTTAGATTTATTGGCTGCTTCACTTAATCCTAGAAAATTCTCTTCATTATTTAAAACCTTAAGTTATTGTTCTTTCGTTAATTTATAAAAATTTTCCATATTTTTATTGATACGATATGATCAGCTTGAAGTCTATCTGTAATATACTTACCAGGTAAAGCAGGGTCAGGCGTTCCTATTTTATCCTCAATGCCCTCATTAGCTTTTTCCCGTAGCTTTGCAGTAGGCGTTCCATCTCTTAATTCATCATATGATTCCTTTGAGATTCTTCTTTCCCCGTATCGAGGCGGTGTTCCAATATCACCCGTACCCTTAGTTAAAACAAAAAGCGATAACTGGATTTCCAATTATCGCTTACTAAATCAAACCATTTAGTTCACTATAAAGTAACAATTTTTTTATTAGCTATAATAGTTTTAAGGTTGGTGTAATTTCTGATCATATTATTACCTTATGCACTAACGGCTTCATTATTATACTTTCATAGTATCTTTTAATATCTTACTATTCCTTACTTACAAGTATTTTCTCGATTAAAGTCAAATGCTGATTCAACGCCATTTTTCATTAATTTTTGTAATAATACATCAAGTCCATCTGTGTAATAACAATGGATTTCTTCTTTATATAATGGTAATAATGTATGGAAGTATACTGGCCAGTCATCCTCTATTCTTTTACCATCTTCACGAAATTCCATTTTGAATGCACCTGAACATTGTGGAAGCGGTGGTACCACCATAACACCGGAAAATTTTGTTTCTTCACTATATGGATGAATTGGCGCATTTAGATCTTGTTCTGCTCCACCTAACTGGGCTACATACGAATTTTTTAAATATTCCTTTGATTGATTTGGAAATACAAGCCACTGCCCCAACCAATATCCATTTCGCATTACATCTTGTCCAAAGTCCTGTAAAAGGCGTAAAGGCCAAGCATATTTCGAACTCGCCAAAGCGGCTACTGATACATCCCAATCCTTAGGTAGATGCATGACAAGCTCTGCATAACCACTATCTACACTCGATGGAGCTGGCATACGGAAATAGCTATTTCGATACGTTACTACTGTATGAAAATCAACCATTTTATTTGGTCCAACATCATATAATTCTACATCGGTGATCATTTTTGTATTGGCTTCTATATGATTCGTAATCATTCCATAATGTAGCTGAATATGTGACTTAAAATCTTCTATTGACGTTGGGCGTATCATTGGATTATTTTCTATTTTTTGTTCATCATTTTTCTCATCAGATTCCCATACTAATTCAAATTCAAATCCTTTTAGTTCACTTTTTGCAACTCTCTCTTTAAATTCGTTTGATACGAAAGTTTGTACAGATACAATCGGAAAATCTCCATATTTATGCTTTGTATTCAATGTACAAAAAATATGCTCCCCCCTAATTTTCTCTGTAATAAATGCAAATTTATCAAATCCACCAAAATCATCAGGATCCGCATTCTCATAATCAATACAATCTAATACATTTAATACATTTATTGCATAACATTCGTATCGTTCATGAACAAGTGGAAGAATTTCAACTTTCCTTTTAATTAAATCAAATACTACTTCTATCGCTTTTTTTGTAAAAACAAGTGGTATTTCACTTAATAAATCTGATGATTCCCCCTCATTTAAAAGTTTCATTTGCAGTGGATCCCATTTATCAATTACTGATTGACCTTGAAAAGCATTATCAAAGATTTCTTGTCCTTCCTCATTCTCACACTCTAATTGATCAAAATTAGAATTGCTAATAATTTTCCATATTTTCATTAAACTACTCCTCTTAATCTTTATATAGGAATTCTATTTTCCCCGTTAATAAATTATTTCTAGTATTCTCTATAAACTTCAATATCTCTTCACGCTTAAGCTGGTGACTTATAGGTAACCGATCGATCGTTTTTAATTTTTCACTTAAATATCGAATATACTGATCACCATGTCTAAACATCATATCCCCTTTTTCATTCAAGTTATTTCGTGCACTATGCGTAATTTGCCCAGGCCAATTTGGATGATAATTCTGCGGTAAAAACACTCCATTTGAAGCTGAATTTACATCTATACCATATTTTTCTATATACTTTCTTAATCCTCCTTGTTTATTAGGAATAATATGATGCGCTTCATGTCTTGGGGGTCTTGTAATACCTGCATTTTCCAATTCATGACCAAGTATTGTAGAAGGCTGTTTTGACACTGCATGTTCCTTAGTTAATTGCGTCCATTTTTCATCACTTCTTATTTTAATTGCATAATCATCAGCTATTTGACTTGCTTTTTCTCTCAAAGATTTTATCTGATCAAGATCTACATCATGCCCCTTTTTTAGCTCTTGATTTATATACTTTAATTCACGCTCAGTTAAATGTTTTCCATCACCGCTGACACATGAAAGCTTCCCTTTCCAATCATTTGGATGAATCTTTTCATTTTTTAAAGCATTAGAAAACCATGCTATACTCTCTTCATTTAACCCTACATCATTTAGAATTTCTTCACTATTTTTCAGCATAAGTTCTTGATCTGCTAATTTTTCATTCGGAAGAATATTCTTTTTCGTAAGAGAAGCCTCTACACCCTTAATCTTATCATCTATAATCTTATTACTTTCTGTATGATGCTTATTCACCCAGTTTTGGAAATCTGCACCACCTTGTTTAGATAATAGTAAGCCATTTCCGTCAACTTCAAAACTTGCCGATTTGGCTGTCCTATCATCTATGCTTTTGGCTATTTTTTCGCCAAATTGATACATCTTTTCATTTCCGGATTTCTCCATTTTAAGGCTCGCTAGTTTCAAACGGTCAAGCATTGTAGCTTTATTATCACGCAATGATTGTACCACATTTCCACCCAAATTTGGATTAAAACCAGGCATTCCTTCTTTGAATTTTAATAATTTCGCTAAATCAGCTAATTCACTCGTGTCTTTGAATGCTTTTACTCCTTTTCCTACTGCTCCAACAACTGGGATTGCATCTAATCCGCCAAAAATGATGTTTCCTACCCTCTCTTCTTGGCTCAATTTCCGGTGTGTTCCCCAGTCTTCTCCGTCGATACCGCTTTTTATTTGTACAGCGCCGTATACAACTGCGGCAGCGGTTCCGAGTGGTGGGCAAAGGATTGTTGTGATGATGATTCCTAGACCTATTCCTATATCTCGCACCATTTCTAGTTTTTTCTGTTCATCTTCTATCGATTTGTATTCAAATCCTCGTGTGGATGGGACTACTTTCTTGTATTCTTCATAATTTAGTTTTGCATCCGGATTTTGTTTTTTTAGTTCTTTGTATTCTTCTTTAAGTACGTTATCAAATGCAGGTGAATCTTTAAAAATATCTTCTACTGTTATTTTATCTTTTTTCGTCTGTATTGTTTGTGGTACACTTCCGTACCCTGCGTGCGCATCTGGTAATACTGTCGTTGTTGTGGAGCCAATTCGGTTATTTGTTTCGAAACTGAGAATAGATGTATCTCTCATTTTTTGAGCGAATTTATCCATTTCTACTAAAAAAGGTTTATCTATATGTTCAGAGACCAATCGCCCTGCTTCTCCGCAATATCTTTGTAATGTCGAATAGCTATCAAGTAATTCCCCGATTTTTTGCGATTGATCTTTTGGGTTAAAATGTATACTGCCATCTGAGTCTAAATCTCGTATTCTTCCATCAATTTTTTTCAATAATTCATTTGCGCGCTGTAATTTTATGAGTACATCTTTTGTAATTCGATTCATACCATCCCCCATGTTTTGCCATGGTTCAGGTCTATATTTCACATCCATTTCGTTTTCATCCCCCCAGCCGTATGGTGATTTCTACAACTTACTTAATATTTCACGTAATTGTTCGTCCTTTTCAAGCATTTCTACACATGCGACCCTTACAAGTCTCGCCGACCTAGAATAGTGTTCAGCAAATTCAAGTGTTTTGTGTAATATATCAGGATATTTTTCAATTACTCTCATCGCTTCACCTTTTTGATAAAAATCACTGCTTAATAAACTCTCAATATTCGTTCCAATGACGTCTACATGGATTTTATATATATCTTCTAATTTCATTACTATATCAAGTAGTTCTTGAAAATTAACTAATACTTCTTCTCCACCACCAGAACCACCGTCTCCCATTGATACTTGCATTATTCAATACCTCCTAACGAAAATTGTCTCGGATCAACTAATTTTTTATACGGCATTTTTAACACGTCATACAATTTCTTATTTACCGCATAGAGACTCACCCAGTCATATCGATTACGTTCTACATCTATTTGAACGTAATCTTCTCCTTCAGTGAAATATAAGAAACATTCCCATTTTCCTCCTCTATTACTACGAGGCCTCGTATACGTTTCTATCGCTATAACGTCTTTATTTGATAAATCTTTTTCCTCAAATGTTTGTTGTTCTGTTTCTGTCATTCTCTTTGAGAAAAATGTATCTTCTATCTCCCTCGGTTCTCTCAACAAGAAAGGGATGCGTGTTAATAAGGAAAAATATACGTCTGGCTTTGGTATGTAGTCGATCTCGTATTTTTTATTTGGCTCTATTTCCGTTAATACAGCCACTCGGTCTTTATCCTCTTTTAAAAAGCCAATTAATACATTATTCATTCTCGTGTATTCATGACAATTTTCATATTCCTTTAATAGCTCAATCAATTGAAAAGCTGCAGGGGTAATTCCATTTTCACTTGTAAGTAAGCCTTTTTCTTTTAAACTCGTAGTTGCTTTCGTGACACATTCTTCATCAAGTAAAATAATTACGTCACGGTTTGGCAATCCAAATATATCCGTAACCCCAGCTGCACCTGCGAGAACGTATAATTCAGCAGGTGCAAAATTCATTTCTTTTCCCATTCTTTTATCCCTCATTTCTCCATCACAACTGTTTTATCGCCCTTACTTCCGATCTATCTCCGTACGTTTGAATACTTTTATCTAACTCTTTCAAAGCTTTCGTATGTCCTTCAAATGCCTCTACCATTTCTGAGTTATATTGAATGATTAAATCTAGATAACTTAAAAAGGCATCTCTCGTTTTTCCATTCCAGTTCGCACATGTAACGTATGCTTTTAAATTTTTCGCTTGATTTAAAGAATCCTTCATACCGTTCTCTATGTTTTGTGCGTAAGAAATGGCACTTGCAGTGTTATTTCCTATAATTTCAACCTCTTTACCACTCATGTTGATTCCCCCATTCTTTGTATGCTTAATGGATAAGTTTTTCAATTTCCTTTTTCTTTTCTTCAAAAGCCTTGGTCGCTGCAGCGTATGCTGACGCTTTTTCCGCTTCTGCTTTCGCTTTATATTCCAAATACTTTGCATAAGCTGTACCTATCGCAGACCCAACATCGCTTAATGCACTTTTAAAGTAGGATAATACTGTATGTAAGTCTTCATCCTTTTCATGACGTTTTTGTTCAAATTCAACTGCCGGAATTTTATTAGCTTCTAAGCCATTACTTTTACTCTCATAATCTCTCTTCGCTGATTCAGCATCTTGAATGAAGCGTTTTAACTCTCTTTCTTGATCTTTTAAATAATCATGTAATTTATCATACTGATCTCGTTTCCTCGCGCTTTCTGTAAAACCCGATGCATTTAAAAAAGCATTATACAATTCATCTAACATCTTTCTCCCCCTTTATTACAATAACTATGTAGTTAAATTCGTATATTTAAACATGAATATTCATTACATTAAGAATTAATAAACAATTATTTTTGCATATTGCTATTTTATCAAAGGGGTTTTAACATTTCCATATTTTATAAAAAGGTTTCGCATTTTTCTTCAATTCAAGTAGAAATTCATTTTGACCTATATATTTGTTAAATAAAAAAACGCTATTGATATTGAAATCAACAGCATTTTTTTATGTGACTATATGTTTTATCTTTCTTGTACCCGAAAGCAAATTCTTTTTATATAATGTATTACTTCAATTTCCCCTCAAAGACAATCTTTCTACCGCACGGTTCAACTTCTGTTTTGCCGTTTTTCTTCACTTCATGAAAGATTGGCTCTTCCATGCGACGTGATGGCGCGTATCCTTCTTGTTCCATACGTGCTAAGCAGTCTGTAATTGTTTCGTTTTCGAGTACTTCAAATTTCTTTTTATTAGGTTGTTTTGTCATGCCCTAACCTACTTTCTATTTTTCTTGATGCGAATTGATTCTTCATGTAGACGATATATAACATTGCGAGAATTCCTATTATAATCATAACCGCAATAAAAAAGCTTGTATACTGTATTTTTTCTATAAATACGCCTCCTAATACAGGTCCCAGTATACTCCCTAAACTAAAGGCGATTCCAGATAATATATTACCTGCTGGCAATAAGTGTCTCGGTAATAAATCTGTCATAAATCCAAGGCCTAATGAGAAGCACGATCCAATGACCATACCAGCTAATAGCATACAGGCAAAGACAATCCAATAATATTGATCAAATACTGCTGCCAGTAGGAAAATACCCGTACTTACGCTGAACGTCCACGTTAAAATACGATCTCTTCCGTATTTATCACTTAATATACCGAGCGGAATTTGTGTAATAATGCCCCCAACTGCAAACGCTGGTAATAAGAAGGATACTTCTGAAACAGACCATCCTTTTCGAAGCGCGTATACTGGTAAGTTACTGTTTAACATCGCTTCCAGTACGCCATATGCAAGTGGTCCCAGCAGTGCAATCCATCCTAATCCAACAACTTGTTTATAACGAGAAAATGATGACTCACGCTTCACTTCTCTTTCATCTTGCGCCGGGAATGCATTTTTCGTTGGCAGTAATAATAGCCAACCTATTAAGCACAGTATAGTGGATATAATAAATGGCGTTGCAAGACCGTACTGCACAGTGCTTGCTAAATACGGACCAACAGCAAAACCAATTCCGAAGAATACACCGTATATCGATACTTGTCTCCCTATTTTACTTGGGTCTGCTGTTGTCGTAATCCATGTTTGTGTTCCGACATGAAGCATATGATCTCCGACTCCAACTAGAAATCTAAGAACGAACCATACCCAAAATGAAAAAGTTTGTGTAAAGAAGAATAATGAAATAATAACGAGAAACCCACCAATAACGATAATTGGCTTCATCCCAAACTTTTGCATCGGTTTTTCAAGAAACGGTGAAATAACTAATATCCCAATATATAGTGCCGTCGCATGAATACCATTAATACTTGAGCTAACCCCTTCTTGTTCAAAAATCATTGCAATGGCCGGTAAGAGCATCCCTTGTGACAAACCTGAGATTGCTACAATTCCAACCATAATCCAAAATGTAAAACGCATTGACATCCCTTTCCCTCTCCTTCTCATGCTTTCCCCTTTTCATTATAAACCGTTTCTTCAAATGCGTGTACGAATATTACCAATAAAAAAGAAGCTAAAAGAATGAATCTTTTAGCTTCTTATCCTTCCCAGACTTGCGCTTTCACGTTGTTATGAAATTGCTTAAAATACTTATTTTTATAAAATGCAGTTCCGTATGCGTATTGCTGTGCGTTAGTAATTGGTGGCTGCGTATGTTGCATTTGTAAAGGAACTACAGCTGGTGAAACTTGCATATACAGCGGATTTATCACCATTTTTGTATATACATGATGATTATATGGCGAATAAGCGACTAAAAATGGGTGATGCATTGATACTCTCCCCTTTTACATACAAATGTTATAGTATATGCAATACTTTTACTTTCGGGGATTCTTTCTATTCTAACCAATCCTCAACATGTTTTATAAATACATCTAAGCAATCTATAAACGGTGAGTGTCCGCAATCTTCTAATATCTTCAACTCTGCATTTGGTAAATGTTTTGCTAATTCCTCACCGACTACTTGCGGTACGACGTAATCTCTGTCACCTTGTATGACGAGTGTTGGAGCTTTAATATGATGAATTTGCTTATTTCCCTCTACAACTCCGTTATGTTCATCCGAAATATTAAATGTAATGAGCGCATAATTCACATCTACGAAATTACGCTGCGTCAACATATCGTCTAAATACTTTTCATAACGATCCGGTTCAGGTTGATTATGTGTATATATTAATAGATTCCATACTGTACGGTAATATAATTTATTCATATTTTTTATCGCATCTAGCACTGGAGCAATTTGTACGGGATCTTGTGCAACCTCTTCTTTCGTCTTTACTAAACTTGATACGATTGGCTGCCCATTTATATCTTTTTTAAAAATTGGATATCCCTTCATGCCCACTGATTCTACTAAAATTAACTTTTCGACAAACGTTGGATGATTCGCTGTAAATTGCATCGCAACACCACCGCCCATTGACCAGCCCATTAATGAAAATTTCTCTAGTTTTAATTGATCGATAAATAGTTTTACATCTTCTGCAAAGTCTTGTAATGAATCTATCGATTGATTATATGTTGATTGGCCAAATCCTCTTAAATCAAGAGCGTAAATATGGTATTGATCTTGCAACTTTTCAATAACTAAATCCCAGTGTTGTGACGATGTCATGTTCCCGTGAATGAGTACAAGAATTTCTGTATTTTGCCTTCCAACTTCCTGATACGCAATCGTTTCTCCGTTCGATAGTGAAACAAACTCCATTGTTGCAGGCTTAATCATCACAAGTTCCCCCATTCTTTTTAATAGAAAGAAAATTCTTTACTTACTTAAAGAATAACATGCAGAATGTATGTTCTCAACATAAAACCTATACGAAATTTTTACATAAATCAACATGTCTATTACTAGACAATTATAATAAAAAAGTATATAGTTAGCTAGGTAACTAATTTGAAAGGATCTAACTATATGGACGAAAAACAACATTTTTTTCACATTGTCAGCCAGACTTCTCGAAAATTCACAAAGAAATTTAATGAACGCGTATCTCCAACTGGGCTATTTAGTGCACAATGGGCCGTTATTTTCCGCATTAATCAAACCGGTTCTTGCACGCAAACAGAATTATGTCAGTATTTAAATGTTGAATCGCCAACGATGACTCGTACATTAACACGTATGGAAACGATGGGCTGGATTATTCGTACTGAAGGAAAAGATCGCCGTGAGAAGCTCATTTCTTTATCAGAAACAGCGATAAAAATGATTCCTATATGGCAAGAAGAAGTTGATACTTTTGAAGAAAAGACACTAGAAGGTATTAACGAAGACGAGTTACATCAAGCATTTCAAGTGTTACAAAAAATCATTAAAAACTTAGATTAAATTGGAGGGATGACGATGCAAAGTGAGAAACTTTGGACGAAGGATTTCCTCGGAACTTGTTTTAGTAGTCTATTTCTCTTCTTAACATTTTATATGCTTATGACTACTTTACCTATCTATGTAATAGACGGCCTAAAGGGAAAACCTGAGGAAATTGGTTTAGTTGCAACTGTTTTTCTTATTTCATCTGTTTTATGTAGACCATTTACAGGAAAATGGCTTGATGAATTAGGAAGGAAGAAGATTTTATTTATTTCACTTTCATTATTTTTAGCTGCTACCGTTATGTATTTCGGTGCGCAAAGTTTATTTTTATTACTTGCCCTTCGCTTCTTACATGGTATTGGGTTCGGTATGGCAACAACAGCCACAGGAACAATTGTAACTGATGTTGCACCAGCTCATAGACGAGGCGAAGCACTTGCCTATTTCGGCGTATTTATGAGTTTGCCGATGGTAATTGGTCCTTTTTTAGGTTTAACAATTATTTCTCATTTTTCATTTACTGTACTATTCATCGTTTGTTCCGTATTTTCATTGCTTGCATTTTTATTAGGACTACTTGTAAATATTCCGCATGAAGTACCAGTGAGCAAACAAAAACGAGAAAAAATGAAATGGAAGGACTTAATTGAACCAGCCTCTATTCCGATCGCTCTGACAGGATTTGTTTTAGCCTTTTCTTATAGTGGTATTTTATCCTTTATTCCTATTTATGCGAAAGAGCTCGGTTTAGGAGAAGTTGCTAGTTACTTCTTTATTTTATACGCACTCGTTGTTGTAATTTCTCGTCCATTTACAGGAAAGATTTTCGATCGCTTCGGTGAAAATGTACTCGTTTACCCAGCTATCATTATTTTCACAATAGGGATGTTCATTTTAAGCCAAGCGCAAACTCCGTTTTGGTTCCTTGGTGCAGGTATGTTAATCGGTTTAGGTTACGGAACATTAATTCCAAGTTTCCAAACGATTGCGATCTCTGCCGCTGCAAACCATCGACGTGGTTCTGCGACAGCTACGTACTTCTCATTCTTTGATAGTGGTCTCGGTTTTGGTTCTTTCATTTTAGGTATCGTCGCAGCGAAATCAAGTTACCATAATATGTATTTCATCGCAGCTATTATCGTTGCATTCACTTTACTTCTCTATTATGGATTACATGGACGAAAACAAAAATTCAAGAAACAACATACAGACGGAAAAGTTTCCGCTTAACATGAATAAGGAAAGTAAACTTCCCCGTTTACTTTCCTTATTTTGTATTTCTTTCACTAGAAGCGTATACTTATAATAGAAATAAAAAGGAGGGACCCCTATGAAACTTAAAAAATCTCCCCTACTCTTACTCATAATCACATTTATATTTGTAATTACAGGGCTCGGTTTTACATACTTCAAACATAATAAAACAATCCCATCGAAAAATAACGTGACGAAGAAAAATTGGTTAGATGATCCTTACTTACGTTGGTCGTATACACATATGAAAGAATTCACTTTAATTAATGAGGTAAATAATAACCCGGATCACGTTTCCCACTTCTCTACTGCATTACAAAACTTAGACGATTTTGCTGTAGAGCGTAGATTTGGAACGACTCCTCTAAAAAAACTTTTAGACGATAATAAAACGGATGCTTTTGTCGTTGTACACAATGGACAACTTGTATATGAACGATATTTCAATGGGTATAAAGAGAGTGAACCTCATGGCATGGCCTCATTAGCGAAGGTCTTTACCGGGGCAATTATACAATCTCTTGCTGAAGAAAACCGTATTGACTTAGAAAAAACAGCTGACACATATATAAAAGAATTAAAAAATACACCGTTCGGTAATGCTACACTTCAGCAATTAATGGACATGCAAGTTTCTGTAGAATATCCTACTCACGGATATGAACATCCAGCGTTAGAAAACCAAGATGCACAACTATATTTAGCGAGCAATATTTTGCCTCGAGGTAAAAACTACGACGGCCCGATGAAAATTTATGATATGTTACGAGAAGTAGAAGAAACTGAACCGCCTGGTTCCGATTTTTCTTACGATAACGGATCAGCTGAAACACTCGCTTGGGTGATTCGAACGATCACTGGTAAATCATTGGCGGAAAATGTTAGCGAACGAATATGGTCTCAAATTGGTATGGAAGAAAACGCGTATTACGTTACAGATGAAACAAAAGTAGAACAAGCAAGCGCAGGCTTAAATGCAACTGCTAGAGATATGGCGAGATTCGGGCAATTACTATTAAACAACGGGGAATATAACGGAAAACAAATTCTCCCTTCTTCTATTTCTGAAGATATAAAAAATGTCCAAGAAGGTGAACTTGCAGTTGGCCCTGGAGCTTCCATTTCTTATCATAATCAATGGTGGATTCCGCACAATGAACAAGATGCTTTTGAAGTGTTAGGTAGTTACGGACAAACTCTTTACATCGATCCGACAGCAAATATGATCATTGTCCACTTCTCTTCTAACGCTACACCAAGTAATGAAATCCATTCAGTTTACTCAAATATGTATATTGATATTGCACATCATTTAGAGAAGCTTCCACAGTAGTGGAAGCTTTTTCGTGTTGGGGTGTTTTACTTAAAACCATTACCCTCATCACGGTTATTCATCATTAAACTTTTTATTAGCAATCCAATAATACGTTACGAAGAGTGTCAATAAAATCCAAACTATAGTTAGTAATCCAGTAATTAATGCGTTTGAATTTACTACCCCTGTGACTAACGTTTCCATTGCATACTTACTCATACTGGCTGGATTAACCTGATCTACTATTGGAATCAAACCGACGATTATTCTACAAGCTAAAAGAAAAGCAATTGAAATTAGCGCAATCATACCTTGACTGTGAAAAATAGCACTTATCATTGTTGTGAAAGATACGATAAAAAGAACCCAAGTTAGATAAAATAGTAATCCAGTAATTAGTTGTGCAAATGGAACAGCAGTAAAAAGATAATTTACATATAGATAAGAAGTAACGTATCCAATTGTTATACTAAACGCTACCATTAAATAGTTCAACACTATTTTCCCACCTACATATGAAGTAACATTAACGGGTCTTGTTAAAATAAAAGCCAACATACCATTTGCTTTATCTGTTTGAATAGTACCCATCATAGAAATCACTAGAATCATGAGTCCAAGCTGATCAAACTGAGATCCCAAAGTACTCGCTAATACTTCCCCCCCTTGTTGCGCTGTCATATTCGGATCAATAGTAATTCCCTGTCCTCCACCTAACGCTTCTAAAATTGATGGCAAATAATGAGTTACTATCGGTTGTGTTGCGCCTAAAAATATAAAAACAATTGGTAGCCAAATAATCTTGAAATCACGTAACATTTGAACACATTCTTTTTTTATCAATACAATTGAGTTATTCATTTTTGCACCACCAATTTCAAGAAGATTTCTTCTAAAGTATCGTTGCTCATTTCAAATTTAACGATGTTCACTTTATGTTCGAGTGCATTTTGCAGTAACATATTTTTATTTATTTCAATACTTTCAAGCTTCACTTTGATTTTAAGCCCAATCACTTCTACGTCCTTCACATACGATAATTTTTTTACAACTTCAATCCACTTTTGATCTTTAGTTGTTATTTCAATAATCAATTTATTTTCACTATTACGGTGTAAAAGTTCCGTAATCGTTGTGTCTTCTATTTTTGTTCCATCTTTTATAATGACAAATCGTTCACAGATTTCTTCTGCATCGCTTAATATATGGGTTGATAATAAAATCGTTGTATCTTTTTTTATTTCTTCAATTAAATTCAATACTTCTCGTCGGCCGATTGGATCTAATGCGGATACCGGTTCATCCATGACAATCAGCGAAGGTTTATGCAATAATGCTTGTGCAATACCAAGTCGTTGTTTCATTCCACCAGAAAATGTACTAACCTTTGCATTTTCTTCGCCCTTTAGTCCAACTTTCTTCAAAATCTTTGGAATCGACTTTGACAATTCTTCTTTTTTCAATCCCGAAAGTTGGCCCATAAACGTAAGCGTTTCTCTCGCTGTCATCCAATGAAAAAAATTAGGATATTGCGGTAAATAACCAATTTCACTTTTCATTTTTGATATTTTTATCCCATTCAATAAAACTTCACCAGCAGTTGGATGAATACTATCCGAAATTACTTTTATTAATGTAGATTTTCCTGCTCCGTTCGGTCCAATTAATCCGACGCATTCCCCCGCTTGCAGTTCCATCGAGAAATTATTAACCGCAATTTTTCTTTTAAATACTTTTGTTACATTTTTAATCTCTAATTTCATAATTTCTCACTGTCCTTTCTCCCTATAACGAAGTAGAAAATAGGTCCCAATACATTAATGAAAAGAATAATGAACGTCCATACAAGTACATTTTTTCTTATTTTTCTATGTCGGTATAAATCAATGAATGCAATGAAAACTAAAAGTGCCCCCACTGCAATAACTGGCAATATAATGGGTAGAAAAGTCATAATATCAATGTCTTTAAGATCATTCAATCCATAATGTAGTTGCATTATTGTCATTCCTCCCTAAACTCATTCTCATTATTGATAATGATAAAACATGAACGAATGAATTGCAAACATTATTCTCATTATTTATAATGAGAATAAAAATACATAATAAATAAGGTGAGCGAATGAGTAATAAAGTTGAAATTTTAATGCATCCGGTAAGAATGAAAATTTGCCAAGTGTTAATGAGAAATAGGGAAGATGGGCTAACACCATTAGAAATGGTAAAAATCATTAAAAATGTACCACAAGCCACACTATATAGACAGCTACAAACTATGGTTGATTCTGGTATCGTCCATGTAATTAAAGAAAAAAAGGTGAAATCTGTTTCTGAAAAATATTACGCAATTAATGAAGAAGATGCAAAAATTGAAGGAAGTGAATGGAAAGGCTTATCTGATAATGAAAAGTTAAACTACATTTCCTACTACCAGTTATCACTTATGACACAATATCAAAGCTATCTTAAGAAATTAGAGGAACAAAACAGTCAAGAAGATAGTGCTACTTTTTCTGTAGTAGAATTAAAGCTAGATGAAGAACACTTTGGAAAATTTCAAAGCGAACTTAACGAATTAATGATTAAATACTACAATAGCCAAAGTAAAGATGAAGAAATTGAGGCTCCGGTTCGGACCATCGCTATTACAATTATTCCAGAAACGTAAACTAACTCAACATACATAATACAAGCCGATGCTTCCTTAACATAGGAATCATCGGCTATCTTCATTTCGGAAATTGTTTTTAACTTCTAATCTATAGCTAGCGAAAAAACTGATTTAGAAATTCGAATGTTCTTAAAGATCCTGTCTTTCTTATATTAAATGAATTCTTTTCTTTCTTTTCTCATATTCGTCTCATCCCATCCGCACTCTCTCCAAACACTTTTTAAAAAGAAGCATGGGTAAACTAGGAAATATAAATTAGGAATCCACCAAGAAATATCGAAATCTAAACGGATTGTCCAAAATGCTAGAGCTTGTAACCCTGAACAAAAAGTTAAAATTAATGATAAGAACGCAAAATGGCTCCAAATATGTTTTTGTTTAGAATGTAAATATAAACTTAGAAATCCCGTTAACGAGATTAACAAATCTAAGGGTAAAAAAGACCAGTTCCATGCTACTAAAATAGGGTCTTCATAATCTTTAAACAAATATTCTTGCGGAATCATATGAAAAATTGTTATGAGCCAATATACAACAAACCCAAAATCAGTAATAAAGAAAAAATACTTTAATTGATTCAATGTATACGTTCCTCCACCATTTCTTTTTTCTTCGCTTCATGTGCCGTACTATTAAAATTTAATAGTACGACTCCAATTAAAATAAAAAGAATTGCTAGTATCTTAATTATATTGATACTTTCTCCAAAATAAATAAAACCAATTGTCGTGATCGTTACAATTCCCATACCTGACCAAACCGCATATGCAACGGACATCTCCATCCCTTTTAATGCAAATGACAGAAATGCAAAACTTACTACATAAAATACAAAAATAAGAATGCTTGGTACAAGTTTAGTTAATCCATCAGATAGTTTCATCGCAGTTGTACCTGCTACCTCAAATAAAATTGCTAAACATAAATAAATCCACTGCACTACTCTCCCACCTTCTATTTCGAATTAGAAATTCCATACAGTAACATATCCATAATAGATTCCAGCATACTTCCCAATGTATAATCACTCTTTTCAATAAACATAGGATCATATATGCGATTCATTGCCCCCAAGTATACTTCAATAAAAAACGGAATTTGAATTTTTCTTATGCTTCCTTCTCTCATCCCCTCTTCTATTAAACCAATTACAGTAGACCATCCTTCGCGTAAAAACTGATCTAATTTTAACCATTGGTAATAATGATGTTTTTTTAGTCCTACTAATAAACTTGTATCCATAAATTGAAATTGTTGTGGAATGCAAATTAAGATGAGTCTTATTTTTTCAACTGTTTGTAACGTATCATCATCGGCGATATTTTTTTCCTTTTCTTGAATACTTTCTATTACATTACGAATAACTTCATCTACTATTTCATCTTTTGAAGAAAAGTGCTCATAGATTGTCCTCTTACTGACAGCTAATTGTTTTGCTAAATCACTAATTGTAAATGTAAACCCCTTCGTTTGAATTTGATGAATTGTTTCTGTTACTATTCTTTGCTTCATAATCCGCCCCCTGAACCTTTGGTACCAATTTAGTTTTTTTAGTACCATTTAATTTTACAATATTTAACACAATCTATTCAACTGATTTTTTTGAAACTTCAAACTTTTAATCCGAAACAGGTGGATCCTACCTGCATATTCAACAATCAATTGAATGTATAGAATAATACTGATACATGAAGCTTTAAATAAAGTTAAATGCAACTCTTCTATAAGTCTATGTTGGCACATGTTCTTTTTTAGCTTGATGGATATGAATAGAAAATATCCATCACTAAGCACTACTATTTTTTTAATGAGTAACAAAAAAAGGTTACAAATTCAATTGTAACCTTTTTTCCAAGTGTCTTTTGTTTCATATGATTCCTATAACAATTACAAAGCTAAAATATGGTTTGTAATAGCGTTTATTATATGATCCCAATCGTCGAAATGAATCTCGTGTCCGGATCCGTCTAGAGTTAGTAATAAAACATTTGAAATTTCATTAACTAGAGCAAGACCATGCTCGTATGGAAGCACTGTATCCTCTGTACCATGGATAACCAAAGTAGGGATATTGATTTCTTTTAACTTTCCCTCATAAGAATTATCGCCTTTAAGAAGGGAATGATTAAACATACTGAGTAAGTTATTTGCTCGTTTTATTTCTTTTTCTACCTGCTTATAAGCTCTCTTCTTATCGAATGTATGCTTTGAACCACAAAGTAAGGCTGATCCTGCAACCAAGTAATTTGCAACAGATTCTTTATCCGACCAATTTAGTTTGGCCCCATTAGCATGGTAAGCGAGTATCTTCTCATCGATCGGAGGCAAATTCCGGTTGTTGCCTTCAGAACCAAAAATACCTGATGCAATCAAAGTAATACTTAAAGCTCTCTCTGGTTTCCTTAAAGCTATAATTTGAGCAATCATTCCACCCAATGACATTCCAACAATATGTGCTTCGTCAATTTGATATGCATCGAGTATCCCTACCGCATCATCAGCCATATCTACCACCGTATAATTGGAACTCCCTGGTTCATAAGTAGTTGACCGTCCGACATCTCTATTATCATAACGAATAACATAGTGACCCGTATCAGCTAATTGTTGGCAAAATTCTTCATCCCAGTAAACCATTGAGCACATGGCTCCCATAATCAGTAGGACTGCTGGATCTTCTGAATTGCCAAAGCTCTCTGTACATATATCAATTTCATTAATTTTATTAATCTTTTCATTCATGATTAACTCCTCATTTCATTCTTATTTAGTTAATTAATAAGACACACTCAAATAAACCCATACTTTCCGAAAAAAATAACTGGGCCTAACAAGTTGTGTTTAAAATTAACGTAAACGAATGAACTTAATAATCATAAACACTCTCCTATAAAAAGTGAATAAGGATAAATCCTTTATCCTTATTATAACGTACCTCTATCAGCTATAATAATACTACTCTACAGGTTGGTTACGAATTCGTCGATTCATAGTAACCCAAGTAGCTGTAAACAATATCAATAATAGTATTACAATGATATATAATCCGCTTTGAGGTATCATTGTACCAATCATTACACCCATTAACCCTCCCATAGCTCCTGCTACAATCCCATTTATTATAGGAATCATATCTTGAAATGGAAAACTAATAGTACCGCTAATAAAAACACTAATCAGGAGCCCTATAACATAAGCCATACTTAAATGATGACTCGTAAGGGAGCCAATGACTACACAAACTGTCATTGTAGAAATCATTCCTAAAGACATCGGAACTGAATGGACGATTATACTAGATTGTTCATTCAGTTTGTACAATCGCTCTCGTTGCTTCCAGAATGTATAAAGAATATGACCAATAAGAAGTGCACAAATAAATAAGAAAATAATGGCAAAAAGCCACGATATATCCACAGTGTTCATATGATTCATGTCATGTCTCAATTACATTCCCCTCTCTTGTTATTTCGGACAATATCTTAGATTTCTTAGGGGGCCTTTCTATCCTTTTAAATATATCTGTAAAACATGTTCGGGAATTGCTTTACAATCGCAATCGTTATTGTATCTGCCATTTGTAAGGCTTCTGCTTCAATTTTATCAAATACAGTAATACTAGATTTAAAATCACCTTGGAGCATAAGTACTGCCTCCATTTTAGTAAGTGCCAAATGTTCGAAAAACATTTTTTGGAATTCCTCTCTTGAAATAAAAGGATTTATCCTATTTAGAAATTGAGAAATTTCCGCTCCATTTACATACCACTTTCTCTCAGCAGCCGTTGCAGCCTCTTGATTACCTGCTTTTGCAGCTTTGACAAGTTCCGCAGCAATTACCAAGTGATCCCTTATTAAGTTGTTGTACTTTGTTGCTATTTCATCTCCATAATAAGGTTTTAGTAAATTTCCCATATCTACAGCATTTCGAAGTAGACGGACGGTAACAACGTCTATATCTGGTAAACTAAAAGCTATGCTAATGATCGTCATCCTAGTCCAATTTACATGTTGTTCCCAAACTGAACGCATCGAATTACTTAAATTAACTTTCTGTTGGGTGAAAACAAGGTTCCCTGCCCCATGACATTGATTAATATAGTCACACCTACAATTTTCTCCACACTGACAATAGGGATTTAAACAAGCTGGATTAGAGCAATTACGTTGATAATAAGGATAACCACTGGAATACCCTTGTTCATTTTGCCACATCTTTCATCCCCCCGAAAAACTTTAATTTCCATAAAATATAGGTATTTATCATCATCATATGTAATATTTAGCTAGTTTAGAATTGTAAAAAGAAGATAGAACAGTGTTGAAAGAAACTGGATGACTGTAGATTTAATTGGTATGAATTTTAGAAAACATTATATGATTGATGATTATCTGTGAACTATTCACAACTTAACATGTTTTTTATTACATAAAAAACAGACACCCCAAGGTGCCTTCCTTCAACTTGAACCATCATATTATACTTTCATGACAAATTGGAACTTTGAAATAAAGTTTGCTTAAAAATACTTCACAACCCCATATTTTACGATAAAGAAAAAGAATCTATTTTGAAAAAGTTCGTAAGAATCGAAAAGTAGAATACTGTAATCTGAGAGTAGCAAATATTTGAACAAATGGTTACATTATACTTCAACGCAAAATGAAATACATATAAAGACAGCTGTATTTAATATCGGAATTTTCCGTATATAAAGGTTATTACTAAAACAACCTCGAATAATTGTAATAAATATACATTAGGAGGTTGGTCTATTTTGTTTCGTTCTTTTACAAATGGTTGCGTCGCCTTAGTGCAACGTTTCTTGCCAGAACCGTTTATTTTATCATGTTTATTAACTGTTTTTGTTATTTTCTTCGGCATGTTTGCAACGCACCAAACGCCTGTAGAAATGATTAATCACTGGGGTAATGGAATTTGGGGGCTTCTCGCCTTTTCTATGCAAATGGCACTTGTACTTGTGACAGGATCTGCTTTAGCAAACGCGCCTCTTATTAAAAAAGGATTAACGAAAGCAGCAAAACTACCGAAAACGAATGGACAAGGTATTATTGCCATTTCCATCGTAAGTTTACTAGGAGCATACATAAACTGGGGATTTGGTATTGTTGTATCTGTTTTATATGCAAAAGAAGTGGCAAGACAGCTTGAAGGATTAGATTATAGACTAGCGATTGCCTCTTCTTACTCTGGATTTCTCATTTGGCATGCTGGGCTTTCTGCTTCTATTCCTCTTACGTTAGCAACTGGCGGCGAAACGTTAATTAAAACGACCGCTGGAAGTATTAAAGAAGCGATCCCAATAACAGAAACGCTATTCTCACCATACGCACTCGTTCCAGTTATTATTTTTCTCGTTACGATGCCTCTCATTAATAAAGCGATGCATCCAGATGAAAAACATACGATAACTGTAGATCCTAGCGTATTCCATGAAGAAGCTGCTGCTCAAGAAGTAGGAAACAATACATTTGCCGAAAAAATGGAAAATAGTATCATTATTACACTTTGCGTTGGATTGTTAGGTCTCATTTATATTTTCAATTACTTTTATACGAAAGGCTTTAACCTTACGCTAGACATCGTTATTTTTATGTTATTAATTGCTGGACTTATTTTCCACCGTACTCCGATTCAATATATTCGCGCTTTTTCAGACTCTACGAAAAGTGCTTCTGGTATTTTACTTCAATTTCCGTTTTATGCAGGAATTATGGGGATGATGATTGGAGCAAATAGTGAAGGACTTTCACTTGGAGGAGCTATTTCGAATTTCTTTATTAGCATTTCAAACGAAACAACTTTCCCGCTCTTCACTTTTTTAAGTGCTGGCATCGTTAATATTTTCGTTCCATCTGGTGGTGGTCAATGGGCTGTGCAAGCACCCATTATGATTCCAGCTGGCGCTGAACTTGGTGTACCCGCTGCAAAAACAGCAATGGCAATTGCGTGGGGCGATGCTTGGACGAATTTGATTCAACCATTCTGGGCATTACCGGCATTAGCGATAGCTGGTTTAGGTGCTCGTGATATTATGGGATTTTGCGTTGTTAACTTACTATATGCAGGATTTATCATTAGTCTATGTTTCCTATTTATTTAAACGAAAAGCTAGTTTTATACTAGCTTTTTTACATAATAAATCACTTATTTCCCACGCAATTTATTGCGTCCTCCCACTCTATCTCCGTAAGATATAACGCCTCAAATGCAAAAAAGTCTTCACATACTTTTTCAATTAAATGTGGATTGTTTTTAAGGAAGTTCCACTGTAACGCTTTAGGAAGAAAATACGTTTCATATTCTTTACTTCCTCTTACTACCTCATCCACTTCTCTTTCACAAATCCCTCTTATTAAATAATCATTTCTTAATTGAATCTGTATTTGTTGAAACATTTCACTACATTTCTTCAATTGGATTAAACAATTAATATATGTACGAAAAAGTTCATTATCATACTGACAACAATTTATAATACGTTCCATTTCATTCATAACGTACGAGCCTTTTCTTCTATTTGTAATAACCACTTTTCCCGCTTCTCTACTTTACTCGTTTTCACAGATTGAAAAACAGATCGTTTTATATCGCGAATGCCGCAAAAACGTAACACACCTCTCTTCATCATAATCCAATCTGCTGATCGATATAATAGTGCGACGTACCATAATGGTGAATCTAACGTATTAATTACCCATGCCTTCTTACCTTTCAATAAGCCTTTCGGCAAAGCACCTTCATATTTATAAGCAAATCCAGCAACGAAAATGCGATCAATAAATCCTTTTAAAATAGCAGGCATCCCCCACCACCATACTGGATATATAAAGAGAAACGTATCTGCTTCTTCCACTAACGTTCTGTACCGAGCTGTTTCTTCTTCATTTACTAAATCACGTCTTTTTTTCTCCTCATTAAATACAAGGACTGGATCAAATTGCTCCTTATATAAATCAAGTACCGTAACCGAATGATTAGTTTTTTGTAATCCTTTTTGCACATGCTTTAAAATCGCCGCGTTAAAACTGGAAGGACTAGGATGAGCGTATACAATTAGTACATTCACTACAAAACAGCTCCCTCTATAAGTTAAAGTTTCCCCTTCTTTAACATCTTCTCTACAATTTGCACGTTTTTCGAACTTTGTAATAAACGATTTAATACGGTAAGTAACTCTTCCTTGTCTAAATCTTTCAGTTTCTCTTTCACCGTACTCTTACCAGCACCTTGAATATCATAAACAACTGCGGCCATATGCTTGCAATAGTTTTCATATGGACATTCGCAGCTACTTTCTGTAAAATCTTCGAGATCAATAATTACTTCATAGTTTCCTGCATTTCCAGTAACGAAAGCAAATATTTTCTTGTCTTGTATTTCCACATCTTCTACATGTCCCTCTTCATAATATTCATACCCTTTATCCAAAATGTACTTAGGAATCCATTTCGTTATATCCTGTAATAAGTAAGCGTACATAACAACACCTCTTCCTTTAATTCCCTTTTGACTTCCATAACCCCTGCATGTTATTCTAATAACTGTCAAATAGCAAGTCTATATGACAAAACGACTGACACCTATTCGGCGGAGGTGTCTCTTTTCATTTGCAGCCGATATGAAGTGCCTCTTTCAGGCACATTCAATCTTTGACACTACACACTCAACACCATTCCCTTGTATCAGGCTGCTTAAGCAGTCTTTTACTCTACATACTTCAAAAAAAAGAGAGCTTAGCTCCCTTTTCTCGCCTTATAAAATACCCCTTTTTCAGTATAGAGATATTCATCAGCTAATGTAATTTTCCCATCCAGTTTTAGTTCATCTAATAGTCTTGATAAATAAAATTGATGTAACATCTTTTTCGTGAATTTTCCTTCATGATGCGAAACGATATGTTCTTGAATATCTAACAATGATATTGGCTTATCTTGCTCTATCATATATTCATAAACTGTACTACGCAGTTTTACGTATTTTTCGAGTGTCACAGTAATGCGCAACCCCTTTCTTCTTACTATAAATTTTCGTAATCGGTTTTTTTGCAACAAAAAAACCTCTCCGATAAGAAGAAGTTACGTATATATCTTCGTCTTATCTCCCAGAACAAATATGTTCTGCTGGAATTAGCACCTGCATCGCGGTTGCTGGGTTTCATCGGGCCAGTCCCTCCACCTCTCTGGATAAGAAAATATTCACTTAATTCTTACTATACGTAATTTCATTTTAATTGTCAAACAAATATAACAAATAATATTTTCTCTCTCCCTGTTCATACTATACATATATGAATATGCAAGGAGGATTATGAAATGCACGAAAATGCCCGCGGATATGTACAAGATTCTTTTCAATCATTACAAGAAGCAAAACATTGTTTAGAAGAAGCACTACAGACCGTTGAAAAAGATTTTAATCGCGCACGGATTGAACAATCCCTTTATGCGATCGAACAAGCTATTCAACGTTGTGATTACACGGTTCACATTTTAGAACAAGATTGAAAAAGCTTCCCATCATAAGGTGGGAAGCTTTTTCAAATGGCATACTTCATAAGTATTACCGTTATAATTAAAAAATATACAGAATTAGCAATTTCTAAAATCCCTACTTTTATAATAGAAATCTTTTTACCGTATAACATAATTGCTCGGATGACACTCGGTATAAAAATAAGAGCACACCACGGATTGATAGCAAATACGATGATTGTTAGTAGAATATGATAACCCCATGATATAAAACGATATTTCGGGTTATTTTTCTCACGTATCATCGTTTTCACATAAAACGTACTTCCTAAAAAATATAAAAATGAAATAAGCGCAATAAATAGTGCTGTTTTATCTATAAGTTTCATTGAAAAATAATAACTAACTAAACCACCGATACAGAAAACAATAATCGCACTAATATCATTTAGTAACGCTCTTTCATTTTTTTGACGAGCGTAATATATATTTACTATAAATAATGGAATCATTACTGCT
Source organism: Bacillus cereus group sp. BfR-BA-01309 (assembly GCF_022664315.1). Classification (NCBI taxonomy): domain Bacteria; kingdom Bacillati; phylum Bacillota; class Bacilli; order Caryophanales; family Bacillaceae; genus Bacillus; species Bacillus cereus group sp. BfR-BA-01309. The sequence goes on along the minus strand of NZ_JAKUHE010000008.1, from coordinate 101,511 downwards.
ACGAATAAAAGAATGCGCCATTCATATAATAGAGAAATCATCCCAAATACGAAAGCAATGATAAAATATACAATCGCTGCATGTAAATACTCTTTTTTTCGTCTTTGCTTTATGTACGTAAGAAATGGATATGTAGCTAAATAGATAAAGAACCAAGCTAAAAACAATGGAATATGATACATAGTAGGTTTCCCAAGTATGACACTTAATAGAAATGGTATAACGAGCATGGCCCATGCACCGTGTTGCTTCGGAATAACTAACTTCATTAACTATACACCTCCCTTTTGAAAATAGTTCTCACCTACTATTATACAAATAATTTCATATAATAACGGAAGTATATTGAATCGATTTTTTGACAATAAAAAATGCTCCTTACAATATGTAAGAAGCATGAAAGAGGCAAACGAATATGTAAGTCGCGACCCTACCTTATATGAATATGCTTTTTTATGCCATGTTATGCTTATCTAATATGCCATATTTCTTTTTGAATCTTGTAAGAATCGTAATCCAAGACGTACTAAATAATAGTAAGAAAATAACATTCGAAATCGCATGGCTCAAATCGAAATAAAAACTTGCAATATAATATGAAACGACTGCTTCCCACGTTGCCTCACGTATAAACCCGAGAAGCCCCCATAAGTTCATAATCCAGCCAAATAAAAATCCAACAAACAGTCCGTAGAGTAATCTTCCCCATAGCTTTTTCATTAAAAATGTATTACGTAATAATCCAGCTATAAAACCAATCATCCCCCACGAAAACATTTGCCACGGCGTCCACGGACCTTGTCCTAAAAAGATGTTAGATACAATCGCAGCTGTTGCACCGATCATAAAACCAGTTTCACTTCCAAATACAATTGCAGAAACGATAATGACAAAAGAAGTCGGTTGTACACTTGGTAAAAGAGAAAATGGTACGCGGCTAACTGCTGCAATTGCTGCTAACACAGCAACGAGAACAATTTCACGTGAAACAAACGCCTTTCTTTCAAAGCGGATATAAAACGGTAACATAATAACAACTAATAAAAACAAACTACTTAACATGTAGTAACCATCCATGATAAGTGTAGTAAAGAGTAATGTGCCTATTATTACTGCAAAAATACATATTATGAATGCAACATATCGCTTGGACACGCTTCGTACACATCCTCCCACGTTAATGCATATGGCAACTCTTTTCGAATGAATCGATTGATAGATGTTGTATAAAAGAAATTACCACTAAAAAATTCTTTCGGTGCATCATTCATAATAACCGCTCCGTCAAATAACATCATACATTGATCAACGTATTTTGCTGCAAACTCAATATCATGCGTTGCCATTACAATAGTTGTACCTTCTTGTTGTAACCTCCTAAATAGCTCTCCTACTCTTTCTTTCTTCCATGGATCTAATCCTTTTGTCGGTTCATCCAGTAATAATAAAGTTGGCTTTGATAATAACGTCGTACATAACGCGAGTAGTTGTTGCTCACCCCCGCTACAATCGTGCGGATGGCGTTCTTTAAGCGCGTACAACCAAAACTGTTTTAGCGTATCTTCTGCTATTTCTTTTCCTTGTTCTCCGTATAATTCACGTGCACGTTCATACACCTCATCCCACACTGTATCAAATGTAAAATGATAATATGGATGTTGTGATACATACCCGATCCTTTTAAATCGTTCTTTCGAATCAATTTTATGTATCACTTTCCCATTCCACTTTACTTTCCCTCTTCTCGCTTTTTGCAATCCCGCTAAAATCGTTAACAGTGTAGATTTACCTGTACCATTTTTCCCAACGAGAGCTACCCATTTTCCTTTTTCAATCGATACGGTTAAGTCTCGTAAAATAAGTGGACTATTTTTTTCATATTGAAACGAAATATGCTCTGCACTTAAAATAACTTCGTGCTTTTCACTTTGTGCGATTGGCTCATTCACATATGATATCGCTGACAAGTTATTCAGTTTCATTTGCGCTTCTCGCACTGTAAACGGAATATCTTTCGCATTCCACTCTAAAAACAGTCTTGGAATTTGCGGAATAAATGGACGGAACTTTTCAACTTCCCACATGTTCGCTATAACCGTTTTAGGATTTCCATCATACACGATTTGGCCATTATTCATACAAATAACGCGCGTAGCAAGTGGTATCACTTCATCTAAACGATGTTCACTTAAAACGATCGTAATGCCAAGTTCTTCGTTAATACGTTTTAACAATCCTAAAAATTCTTTCGCTGCAATTGGATCTAACTGCGCCGTTGGTTCATCCAATAATAATAATTTCGGCTGCATAACTAGTACAGCCGCTAAATTGACAAGCTGCTTTTGCCCGCCAGATAACGTATGAACAGATTGGTGCAATAAATCTTGAAATCCTAAGAAACTAATGAGCTCTGCTATTCGTTTTTGAATAATATGTGATGGTAATCCAACATTCTCTAAAGAAAATGCTAATTCTTGAATCACTGTATCCATTACGAGCTGATTTTCTGGATTTTGAAATACCATACCAATTTCTTGTGCAGATAATAGATCTGGTACTTCCTCTAATAAAACGTCATCATAAAAAATTTCTCCTGAACGTGTACCGATCGGAAGTAACCCTTTTTTAAAATGTTTTAATAAAGTCGTCTTTCCAGATCCTGATCCTCCAGCAAGTGTAATAAACTCTCCTTTTTGAATAGAAAGAGAAATATGCTGTAACGCATATTCGTTTTCATCAGCATATACAAATGATAAATTATTTATTTCTGCATGCGCCACCATACCCATTCCCTTCCTTCCATTATAATTGGTAAACTAATAAACATCGTAAATACTCCGAACATCATTCCATCGTATTGCTGAAATAGAATAGATTCGACTTTCGGATAAATGATTAACTTTCCTCCGCCATACGTACTACATATAATAGCAATGATAAGTAGAATGCTTAAATAACTGAGCGTATACCAATCTCGTCTTTCCATTCTATACCGAATATATGTCGTACGCTTCGTCACACCAAATCCACGAGCTTGCATAGAATCTGCTGTTTGCAGCGCATCTTCTAACGAACAAATTAATAATACTTGCAGCAATTGCATACCATTTTTCACGCGTTCTACAATTGAACCTGCATCTACTTGTACACCTTTCGTTTTTTGGACGAGTGTTATTTTCTGTAATCGCCTCATAAACAAAGGAACAAACCTCACTGTAATCATCGTTAACAATGCTACTTTCGGTGAAATTCTAGAAAACAAATATAAAAATTTATGACTCGAAATAATATCATTATACGAAGCGAACGTAAACATAATCGCAACTAGTAATAACCCCATTACTACTCCAAACATAATCGCCTCAAGCTTAATACGGCTATCACCTAACCAAAATAATGTAGTTCGACCTCTATGCGTTAATAACGAATTAAATAAAATGACCATAAAAAAGAAAATGATTGTGCCCGGTAACATCTTTCTTATCTTTTCGCTATTCCCTTGCATTATATTTATTATAACAATTAAGAGTATCGCTCCAATTAAAAAAAGAGGATGAAGACACATCATACATAGTATCATCACCCCGATATAATAGAAAAAATTCACAAAAGGATGTAAAGAAGAAAAACTTATTTTCATAGTCCTTTACCGAATGCCTTTCTTATTTTAGTACATACACCCACTCAATTGTATCTCCTGGTTTAACTGTTACTACACCTGCACTATGGTTCGGAAACGCACCGTTCACACGATATTTCCATCCACTAGTAGCTGTAATATCTTTTTCATATAAATCATTAATCCCTTTTACATAAATATCGCCTTTAGATCCATTCGCATCCACATCTAAACCTGTACGTTGCAATACTTTATAAACAGTATCGCCTTCTTGTACATCAACCTTTTTCGCACCTAATAAGTATCCTTCATTACCTTTTACTGAGATAGTGACTTGTTTTGCTTGTGGTTTAGTTGGTTCTGGTACTGTATCTGGTTTAGGTGGCACTGGCTTTGGAACGGGCGGAGTCGGTATCGTTTTCTCCTCTTTATTCGGATCAACCTTCTGCTCCTGCTTCGGTGTTTCTTTCGGTTGCTTCACAACCTTCGCTTCTTCTTTTACTTCTTGCGTTTTTGGTTGCTCTTGTTGTTTCTCTTCTTGTACTTTTTGTTGCTCTTGTTGTTTATTAACAGCAGGCTGTTCCTGAGGTTTCTCTTCTTTCTTTACTTCCGGTTGTGCCTGTGGCTTTTCTTCTTTTGGCTTCTCTTCTACTTTTTGTTCTTGCTTCTCTTTCTGCTCTTCTTGCTGCTTTTTCTCTTGTTCAGCCGGTTTTTCTTCCGGTTTCACTTCATCTTTTTTCTCTTCTTGTTTTGCTACCTCTTCTTGCTTTGGTTCTACTTTCTTCTCAGGCTTTACAGCTGCCTCTTCACATCCGGCAAGTAGCCCAAGTGAAAGCATGAAAGAAATAAACCACTTCATCTTACTCATGTTGTCTCTCACCTTTCATATTAAAAATTAGGAGCAAATGATTGCTCCTAATTTTTGTTAAGCTGCTTTACGTCTCCATAATACATATGCAGAAGCAATACATAATACACCCATACCTACTTCTGTAGCTGCACTATGAGAAGATGCTCCTGTTTTTGGTAACGTACTACCGTTTCCTGACTTTTTGCTTTTAACCGGTTCATTATCGACAACAACTTTTAGCGTGTCATCTTTCGTTTCCTGTTGTACTTGTTTTTGTTCTTGTGGTTGTTCAGTAACTTCTTTTTCTACTACAACATTTTCTGAATCCACATTTGGTTTCGTATCGATTTCAGGAACAGATACATTTGACCAGTCATAAATCGATTTCCCAAGGTCTTTAAACTGAAGTAAAGCTAAGAATGCTTGCTCTGTAGCCATTCCGCTACCGTTTTTATCACTTGGTAACCATTTGAATTCACCATTTGGAAGTTGGTATGATAGTAGATTTTGCATTGCCTTATGTAGACGATGTTGATCTACATCTTTAACAAGTGATAATCCAATAATCGCTTGCGCAGCACTATTAGAATTTTCTTGTCCATCAGCAGAAAAACCACCATTTTCTAGTTGTTCATTATATAAATAGGCAACAGCTTTTTCTACAGCTGGCTTCACATCTGGTCGATCTTGATAAGGAGCTAATGCTGATAAAACCATACCTGTTACATCAACGCTACTAGCACTGTCTTTACTGCTTGCGCTATCGTAAGTCCAGCCGCCATCTGTATGTTGCGCGTTTAAAAGCGCATCAACTAAAGCAACTCGATTCCATTTTGAATTCACTGGAACTTCATATTTCTTCGTATCAAATGCAAGTAAAGCAAATGTATAACCTGTAACAGAATTTACTTTATCTGATTCGTACAATTTTTGAACTAAATTATGTTCGCCTACCTTTGTAGGGTCTGCATGCATTGCATTCATCATAATAATCGTTCTAGCTAAATCTGTCGCTGAAAAACGGTTAATGCGTTTTTCTACTTTTTCAGTTACCGATTTAACATAATTTAATTTCGCCTCAATTGGAACATTCTTTCCAGAACGAGAAAGGCCTAAAGCTACCCAATCACTTTCAATTCCATCTTGTAACATCTTTTCAGACGTCTTAGAGATCGCGTCATTTACTTGCGCTGCTGGAATTTGAATGTTCTCTTGCTTTGGTTGTTCTGGTTTTTCTTGTTTTGGATCATCTGTTTTTGGTTCTTCTGGTTTTTCTTGTTTTGGATCATCTGTTTTTGGTTCTTCTGGTTTTTCTTGTTTTGGATCATCCGTTTTTGGTTCTTCTGGTTTTTCTTGTTTTGGATCATCTGTCTTTGGTTCTTCTGGTTTTTCTTGTTTTGGATCATCTGTCTTTGGTTCTTCTACAGTTTTACAAGTACCAAATTTATCTAATGTTTGCTGTAATGTTTCCTGGCTCATATTGCTCCAGTCTGCAACAAAACGAAAGACAACAACATCTCCAGCATTTAATTTATAACTATCTGCTCCAACTTCTGCAGATTTATCATTTACATCATACAACCAGCCACTTGTGTCCCCAGCCATTAAGCCGTCAATGCCTTTAACATACGTTCCAAAAGACATCGTCTCTGCTGTTACTTTGTCCCCCATGACTTTTTGCAGCAAACTTAAAGCTGTTTCCCCATCTGTAATCTGCTCTTCTTTCGGACATAACATAATGCCCTTTTGTGATTCACCAACAATTGCAAGTTTTGCTGTATTTCCTTCAGCAAACGTAATATGTACTGTATTCGCAAAAGAAACAAATACAAGTGTAACTGCCATTAACGACGTAAGCAGCCATTTTTTCAACATTGCCATCCCAAAATTTCCTCCCTTACTACTATTCACACAAAAAAAGGCCCTTCAAGGGCGTGCAATTGACACTCTTTTTTTGTAAGTGTCGAACAAACTGTGCAACACCTCCGACCCGCATCATTCGCGGCTATATTTGTATAGGAAAAATAATTTTGTTTATGAACGTATCATTGTGATAACATTCACTTTTCTAGGCACAACTTACTTCCATTTCAGTTATCGTAAAACGATAAACCTATACATTCTGTTAATTTTAAATTTCTGTATTATTTTACTATTGACAAAGAATTTTGTCCATGCTTTATCGGATTTATTTTCTAAGAATAGTAACTTACTAACCTTTAACGATGCAAACTCTTTTTACTAATAATGACGCCATCTTCATCCGCATACACATATTCATTCGGTTTCCATTCTACTCGTCCAAATTGCAACGAAATATTCCGCTCTCCTTTTCCCTCTTTTACACTTCTATTTGGCATCGTCCCTAACGCTAAAATACCAATATTAATATTCTTTAGTTCACTAGAATCACGAACATATCCATTTACAATAATCCCTGCCAGCTTTCTTTCCTCCGCAATAGCTGCCAAATTATCGCCCAGTAACGCACAATTCGTAGACGCTCCGCCATCAACAACTAATACCGTTCCTTCTGGTAGTGTTTGCAATCCTTCCTTCACTAGTACATTATCATCCTTCACCTTTACCGTTGCAATTTTCCCGTAAAACTGTTCCTTCTTCCCAAACGACCGAAAAGACTGGCGACATATTTGTAATTCCTTTTCAAACTCATCACATAGATCGGTAGTTTTCCACATCTTTTTCCCTCTTTTCCTTATTCTTTCTATATAACATATTCTTTGATTATTTTCGTTTCCCTGTCTAATGTTGCAAGAATTTGTATATGTAAGAAAAGGACAGAAAAACTATTGCCTTAAGAAGCCACCTTTATTATAATCTATTTCACAGATAAATTTCAGAATATTAAAAATTAACCAAGTGAAAAAGGAGGGATTTTATGCAACTACAGACCGAGGTAAAAAAGCAGCCGAGCAAACGAAAATTTAAAATGCCTGACGCGTACGTACTACTATTTTTTATTGCCTTACTTTGTGCAATAGCTACATATTTCGTTCCTGCTGGAGAGTTTAAAAGAGTTACAAATGGTACTGTTACAACGACAATACCAGGAAGTTATCATTCTGTTCCACAATCGCCAGTAGGATTTGTTTCTTTTTTTACCGCTATTGAAAAAGGAATGACGCTTGCTGCTCCTATCATCTTCTTAATTTTATTTACAGGTGGAGCTATTGCCATTCTTGAAAAAACAGGTGCTCTTGACGGTTTAATCTATCATGTGATTAACAAGTTTCGTAATCAGCAATTACTTTTCATTTGTATTGTCGCTGCACTCTTTTCTATTCTCGGAACGACTGGCATTATCGTTAACTCAGTTATCGGCTTTATCCCCATCGGCATCATCGTTGCACGTACATTAAAATGGGACGCTATCGTCGGCGTAGCAATTATTTACTTAGGCACTTATGCTGGTTTTAATGCTACTATATTATCTCCCTCACCTTTAGGCATTTCACAAAAAATCGCAGAACTTCCGATGTTTTCGGGAATTGGTTTACGCACAGCAATCTATATCTCTTTTTTAATTGCCACCATTTTATATATTAATTGGTATGTAAAACGATTAAAAAAATCGAATAAAGGAAGCATACTCGGAGACAACTGGTTTCCAAGTAATGCTCTTTCAAGTGAGAAAGAAATAGAGAAAACAGAAGTTCCTTGGACAATACGTCATAAATTAATTTTACTCGTTTCAGCTTTATCATTAATTGCATTTTTAATAGGTGCTTTCCGTCTACATTGGACAGACGCAGAAATGACCGCTACTTTTATTTTCATAGCAATTACAGCGGGAATAATAGGCGGCATGAAAGCGAACGATATCGCTTCTACTTTTCTAGCAGGCTGCCAAAATCTCATATACGGTGCTTTAATCGTCGGAATGGCTCGTTGTATTTCAGTCATTCTAGAACAAGGCAAATTACTTGATACAATTGTGAATCAGCTCGCACAATCTCTCGAAGGACAAAGCCCTGTATTTGGTGTTATCGGTATGTATGTAAGTAGTGCCGCATTACATTTCCTCATTTCATCCGGGACAGGAGAATCTGTTATTTTCATTCCGATATTAGCTCCATTAGCTGATTTCATGCACATTACACGCCAAGTTACAGTACAGGCTGTTATGCTTGGAGAAGGTGTAGTGAACTGCCTCAATCCAACTTCCGGTGTTTTAATGGGCGTACTCGCAGCGAGCGGCATTTCTTACGGAAAATGGATTCGATTCATGGCTCCACTTGCATTCATTTGGTTTATTATCGGACTTATTTTTCTTATTATTGGTGTGAATATTGAGTGGGGGCCGTATTAAAACTATGTAACTCTCTCCCCCTATCACTTCATTGTTATCTTATAGTAATAATGCATGCAAAAAAGGATTGATTATTATAATCAATCCTTTTTTGTTTAATCCCTATTAGTTCAAAGTATATATAAATGTATTAATAAAAATCAAAAACACTTGAAGTTGACGTTGGGTCATTTTATATACTGTTAAGTAGCTACTATTTAGCAATTTCATTAAAGAAATTAGAAAATAGGAGGTTTTTAGATGAAACAAGGCGATATTATTATTTATGGATGTGTCATTATAGGTGCAGGTATCGGACTGACATTGGATCATGCATTTCCTGGTGTACTAATTGGATTAGGAACAGGCTACTTACTTAAAAATTTTTTTAGTAAAGAAGAATAGATGTGGTATGAAGAAAATAATCGTTAACAATAAAACCTTAACGTTCAGAAAGGTAGGTTTATCAGTTGATACACATTAATAAAGTTGGAGAATTGACTGGTGTTACAGTAAGGACACTGCGTTATTACGATAAAATCGGATTATTAAAACCAGCATCAAAAACAGAAGGTGGCCATCGTTTATATACAAATGAAGAAATAAAAAAACTACAGCAAGTTCAATTTTTAAAAAAAGTTGGATTTCCGTTGCAAGAGATTAAAAATATGCTCGATTTCAATGAATGGGATTGGTCGGATAGTTTACAGAGTCAATTATCTTACGTAATAAAAGAGCAGGAACATTTAAAGAAAATAGAATTATCCTTACGGGAATTGATAAATGGTATTGCGATAGAAGGGGAAGAAAGCTGGATTGCGATTCAGAAGATTATGCAATTATCCAGCAAAGATAAAGATATACAACAGTATTATCGCGAATCTGTATTTAAAGAAAAAGAAATAAAACTATTGGAAAAGGTTCCTAAAATGGCAAGTGACTGTTCTGATTCACTTGAATGGATTGCTCTCATCGGCCAGTTAAAGCGTTATATGAAGGACGGTCCAAAGGCAACAAAAGTTCAAAATATCATAAGAAGAATGGAGGAAAAACGCTTAGAAGAATTTGAAGGTGAGGATGAATTTCTAAACAAGCTTTGGGAGATAAGAATGTCTCCCAAACAATCAGAGAAACTTAGTTTATATCCAATCGATCAAGATGTGCTTCAGTTTATGAACGAGGCATATGCCATTTTTATGACTGAAAAAAATAATACTGAGCCGAAATAAGGGGGAACGAGAAATGAATGCAGAACAACTTCTCCTTATAGGCGGATTAGCTATATTGGACACGCTAAGCCCTACTACAATAGGAGTAACAATATATCTACTTTTAACAGATAAAGAGCGTCTCACGAAACGTTTACTCGTTTATTTATTGACGGTTGTTGGATGTTATTTTGCTGTTGGAGTTTCACTCATGCTGGGATTAAATTTTTTATTTGAGATTATTTCTGGCGTATTTCAAAACCGAATCGTAAGCTGGACGTTCTTTATTATTGGATCCCTATTATTCATCGCAAGCTTTTATATTCCACCAAAGAAAAGTTCAAAGCTCCCTTCACCAAAATCAAATAGCATTCTTTCAATAATTGCGCTCGGATTCACTACTACATTAATTGAAGCGGGAACTGCATTTCCTTATTTTGCAGCAATCGGCATATTAACTACTTCTAATCTATCATGGATAGAATGGTCTTCTATTTTAGCTGGATACAACTTTATCATGGTATTGCCCTCTCTCTTGCTGTTTCTCCTCTATCTCCTATTTGGTCGATGGATGCAAAAACCTCTCGAGAGGCTTCGAATGAAAATCGCTAATCATTCAGGATCAGCTCTGTCATGGATTATGTGTATAGTTGGCTTCCTCCTAATATTAAATAGCCTGGATTATTTATAGGGGGTTATATAATTGTTCTAACTTTACTTTGAGCCTAAACCTATATTGATTTAGATAAAAGTTTTGAAGCGGAATATGAATTTATACTTCGAACCTTATATAAACACCCCTATACAGAATTTAGTAGTATATTGAATTGATTAAGAGGATTTACTATAGCAATCTAATAATAAAAGCTTATTATCTTACTATAGAATTTACGGTCAGGGAGATATGCTTGGAACTACTAAAGAACTTATACTTATTATTAATCTAAGCTAATCCGTCTTTTACAGACAGTTACTCTCCTTTCCATCTCCCTCATATTCACTTCATGTTGATGTAGGACTCTTATGCGAGATAAAACGCGCATCCATCCAATTCACAATTATTCCTTCCAACTCTAGATGAAGCGGCTTATCTGCACCTTCCGTATAAATCTTTTTAAATTGTAACGCTTTAAAATCACCTTTAAAATATTTTAAGGTATGATCCATATTTTTTATTACATGTACTTCAGAATCACCTTGTACATAATCACCAATTCGCTTCGCTTTTTCAGGGTTCGTCTGAAAGTCTTTATCACCAGCAATCGCTAATACTGGGCACGTTACTTTCATTAAATCTTTATAAATGTCATGTTGAAAATGCTCTCTAAGCCATTTTGCATTCATTGGCTTAAAACCAATTTTCACAATGTCTTTTTTTGAGTTTACCATTTTCTCTGTTGCTTTTTGCGCCTGCTTTTCTCCTCGTTTCTCAATATTGAGAAGACGCATTAACTTTCCTTTTATTCCTTTTTGCTCTTTCAACTCCTTATATATAATCTCTCTTTGTCTTTTCGTAGCCTCTTCTAACGATTCCGCAGCTCCTGTAAGAAGTATGAGTCCATTAACTGATGTTCTTGCGTTAACTACAGTTGCTAACATACACCCTTCACTATGACCAGCTAAAATGATATTTTCCGGATCAACAAATGGTTGTTCTTTTACATACGTAATCATAGCCTCTATGTCATTAACTAAATCCCACATTCCAGTCTTCTGAAATTCCCCTTCACTCTTTCCTACCCCGCGCTTATCAAAGCGGAGCGTTACTACTCCAAGTCTCGCTATTACATGTGCTAAATCTTTGTATATATTCGACGCAAGCTTTAACGGTACAATCGTTCCATCACGATCAATTTCTCCAGATCCAGCGATAATGACAACAGCAGCATACTTCCCGTCAGCTTTCGGTTTAGTAATCGTACCGCGCAAAGTATATTCACTATTTATCGCTACTTCATATTCGTCAAAGGTCATCATATTTGTCCTCCCTCTATTCTTTTATATCCAATTTAAATTTCAAACTCGCTATTATATTTTTGTACTCTCTTACATCTTTCATAGATGCGAAAATGGGGTTCTCTGCAATACCTTGTAACATGCTTCGCTTTATAATATCCTCATTTCTAACCGTTTTAGCGCCAAGCGGAAATTCTGCAAACCATCCATCAATCGCATCAAAATAGGAATCGCCGTGTAAATGCAGGCTATTTATTGTAAAGCTAGACGCACAAACCGATGCATATTTCCGTAGCATTTCTAATGCCCTTTCAAAATCCCCTTGCATGCAATATACTTGTGCAGCAGCATAGTATACTTTTAAAGTCATATTGGGATGTAATGTTTCTATTTCATATATATCTATTAACATGAAAGCTCTATTTAAGATTATCTCTACCTTTTCAGCATTTGAAGCATTTACTACTACATAATTCGGTATTGTTGCAACGAGTTGTATTAAATGTTGATACATACTAATTTGCATTATTTCATTCGCTTTTTCAGTATTTCCAAGCATTTGATACGCCTGTGCGATTAGATCTTCCGCTGGGACGTTAGGACGTATCGTTTCGCCAAGTAATTGAAGCACCTCATTTGGTCTATTGAGTATAAGATAGCAAGTTGCTTGAAACGTTACCGCCTCTTTCACAAGAGAAACATCATCACTTTCTTCCTGCACCCTACTAAAAAGAGACATTGCCTCTTCTAAAATTTCAATTCTTTTATCCGTATCCTCTGTTAACATATGGTGGTTTATAAAAAGTAGTCCCATTTGAAGTAATAACGGAAAACAAGAATAATATTTTTTAATCATTTCTCTGCACTCTATCATTACTTTATCAAACGGTTCTTCACTAAAAGCTTCCGCTAGTCGATGATATAAATTTTTAATATCTTCCTGTTTCATTTGCGGTGTATAACAGATTAGTTCATCAATACTTATGTTAAAGTACGATGCTAACAATGGTAAAAATGTAATATCCGGATAACTCTGCCCTGTCTCCCATTTGGAAACAGATGCCTTCGTAATACCGATATACGCCGCTAACTCTTCCTGTGTAATTCCCTTTTCTTTTCTCTTATCCGCAATAATTTTATGAATCTGAATCTCTCTCACTGTATCACCTCATACTTTTATTATATGTACTATATTCTATACAAAATATGGATTTAAAGTCGACTTTCGTTAACAAAATCAACTGTTAGGAAACATCTCTCTAAAATCAAAGGCAGGAACATATTTGAAATGTTCCTGCCTTTTTATTGTGGGTACCGATACATAGCCATCTAGTTAAGATTTTGAAGTACTGCAAAATCAAAAATTTTATCTCACCACAGTTTTCTATGAGAATCCAGTGTACAGCTCATTTGCATAATTTTCGTTATAGGAAGCTAATTTTTAGTATTACAGCAATCTTTTTTTCATTTTTGATAGTGAATAATTAATATTAGTAAATCTCCGTTTCATTAAACAATTTACCTTATATATTCCAATAGTCACTATTTATATCACTGTTATATTTATATTCAATCTTTTCTTTTCCACACTTTTCACACTTATAAAAACTAGCTGTACCGATCTGTCCTGTTTTAAAATTTTCACTATCTTGAGTTTTAATAAAGTTATATTTATGAATACACTTAGGTTCTTTCACCTTATTTATCCATTCTCTTAACATAAAGTAATTACTCTCCTTTAAAGAATATTCCTCGTGGGTTTTTGTATTTATAAAATCCTACGAAATTTTTTCAATCAATGACTACCTTATGCCTTAGCCTACAAAATTCGCGAAATGTTGGTGCCCCCTCCTATGCTTAACTTGCATACTTTGCAAATTTCTTATCTCTGAAATGAGCAACGATAAAGATAATCGGAATAAACAGTAATTTGAGAAGGGAAATGTGTGCTATACCTGTTTTTTGGATATAAACATTAAGGAAAATTGTTATCAGTACCAGAGTAAACGTCCATTCCTTCAGGAATATTCTTCTTATAGAACCCTTTTTCATACATATACCTCCCTTTTCCTAATTGTATCACTTAGATAATGCGCTTATAAGAAAATTTTTCCTGTATATTATATACATGTGAAGTTAACATAACGTCCTGTTATCAGTAGTAAGGAAAAAGGAGAACCCTGCTCTCACAAGGGAATCTTTTTTTAGTTCTATGAATCTATACATTTTTTATACATTCCTATCCTAACGCGATTTTAGCGTTCTTGTTTGTTACTGGATTAGCCAAAAAACTGTATAAAATCTTGCATACTCTTAGCGTGAGATTTTTCCAAAATACTGGCAGCCCGCCCCCCACTTAACTTCTTTGCTTCCGCTGAATTTTGAGGCGGGGGTCTTACTACCCGGGATAAAATCAAAGGCAGGAACATATTTGATATGTTCCTGCCTTTTTATTGTGGGATCCGATACATAGCCATCTAGCTAAGATTTTGAAGTGCTGCAAAATCAAAACTTTTATCTCACCACCGTTTTCTATGAGAATCCAGTGATTAGTTTATTTATATATTTTAGAAAGTGGAAGTTAAAAATTCTTAGTTTCTTGCTCACCTAAAGCACTACATTAATCTAGAAATTCAAGTGATTTCAATTTTTCAATTATCATTGACTTATATTTGATAGCTTCATACTGTGAATTATCAATTTTTGTCTTTTTTATATTTAACATATTAAATATTTCTCGTTCAATATCTCTTCTTGCTTCTAAAACTTTAATTGTTCCGTCTAAACCGTGATAGCCTTTCATTTTCCCATACCCTTGATTTGTATAATACTCAATAAATCCAGCAGACCATTCTTGATCTCTTTCATTAAATACCTTTCTGAATGAAAATTCCAAATCCTCTTGTTCTATATAAAACAATACTGGATTTAATTTCTCTATGATTTTCGCTAATGCATTAATATAACTTATAACTTTCTCTTTTTTTTCACCATATTTAACCATTCCGATTGTTAATGGATTTTGTATGAAGCAACATTCAAAAATATAAATTTTATTTTCGTTGTTGGCTATTTCAACAAAATCCTCCCATTTTTCAGTTATTAATTCAATATTCCTCTCTAACGGTAATTCATATATATCGTTTTTGAAAATGGTATTTAATAAACTTTCAGGAAAATTAGAGCTGTATTCATTTTTAATTTTTTTATATGGCAATACATAATTGTTTTCACGCTTCGTGGCTCTATCACTAATTACTGCCCTAAAATCACCACTATTCACTAACAAACTTTCGAATTCACTTTTATCAAAACAAGATACCCCATCATAATCAGCAGGGTGGTCTGGATTCCCTTCAAGAACTAACTCAACGTCAATATTTTTTTCAATTAGAATATCGTAAAGCAAGTTTGCAGTGGTGGATTTCCCAAAGCCAGGAAGCCCTTCTACTATGATTAATTTTGTATTCAAAAAAATCTACACCTTTCTAAAACAAAACGGACTAATTACCCTAAAATCTTTATCTAAATTTAATAAAACTAAAACTTCTTTCCCTATGTATAATTATTTCGTTATTTCACCAAACTGCGCTCTCGTAACTTTCACCAAGTCATCCACTTTCAGCTCAATTTGTATACCAATCTTCCCGCCGCTTACTATCATCGTTTCAAGCGATTGAGCACTCCCATCAATGCATGTAGAAAATAACTTCTTCATTCCGACTGGTGAGCAACCACCGCGAATATATCCTGATACTTTCGTAATATCTTTTACAGGAATCATCTCAATCTTCTTTTCACTGACCGCTTTTGCAGCAGCTTTTAAATTTAGTTCCTCATCTACCGGAATGATAAACACATGATAATTTTTACTATTCCCTTGAGCGATTAACGTTTTATATACTTCTCTCACTTCTCGTCCAATTTTCTCGGCTACTGATACACCATCAATTTTTCCATCTTCCGGATCATATGACATCATCGAATATTCGATCTTTTCTTTATCTAATATTCGCATCGCATTTGTTTTATCTTTTTTCATAGCGGTCTCCTTAAAAGGTTATTTCATATTATTAAGTTTTATTATACACTCTTTTCCATTTCTCCTACATAACTTCACGTATATTTCAAAACTAAAAATATTGATAATTCAAAAATCATCTGATATAATTTGGAAAAACTTATGTTAAGGAGAGATTCGTAATGCGAAATTTTAATACTTCTTTCCAACTTCATCATCATACGTAACGCCGTGTATCCGAAGAAAAATTTTTCTTCGTGGGTACAGGGCTTTTCCTGTTGACCCACGAAGCGTTCATAAAGCTATGTGGGTATTTTTATACCCGCATAGCTTTTTTTAATTTAAAAAGGAGTGATTATAATGGAAATGAAAAATGTAAAAGGAACGAAAGACTATTTACCAGAGGAACAGGTGGTACGAAATAAAATTAAAAGAGCTTGTGAAGATACGTTTGAACGATACGGATGTAAACCGTTAGAAACACCAACGTTAAATATGTATGAACTTATGTCTTACAAGTACGGCGGCGGCGATGAAATATTAAAAGAAATATATACGCTTCAGGATCAAGGAAAACGTGAACTTGCCTTACGCTACGATTTAACAATTCCATTCGCAAAAGTCGTGGCAATGAATCCGAGCATCCGCCTTCCTTTTAAACGGTATGAAATTGGAAAAGTCTTTCGAGATGGGCCAATTAAACAAGGAAGATTTCGTGAGTTCATACAATGCGACGTTGATATAGTCGGTGTAGAATCTGTCATGGCAGAAGCGGAACTTATGAGCATGGCGTTTGAACTGTTCCGAACGTTAAACTTAGAAGTAACGATCCAATATAATAACCGAAAATTGTTAAATGGTATTCTCGAGTCTATTAACATCCCTACTGAACGAACGAGTGACATCATTTTATCATTAGACAAAATCGAAAAAATTGGGATTGATGGTGTACGAAAAGATGTATTAGAGCGCGGAAGTTCTGAAGAAATGGCTGATACGATATGCAATACCGTTTTATCTTGTCTAAAGCTTACAATTACTGACTTTAAAGAAGCTTTCAATACTCCACTCGTTGCCGAAGGAGTAAACGAATTACAACAATTACAGCAATATTTAATCGCCCTTGGAATAAATGAGAATGCTATATTCAATCCATTTTTAGCGCGAGGACTTACAATGTACACAGGCACCGTATATGAAATCTTTTTAAAAGATGGATCGATTACATCCAGCATCGGTAGCGGCGGTCGATACGACAATATTATCGGGGCATTCCGTGGTGATAATATGAGCTATCCAACAGTTGGTATTTCATTCGGTTTAGACGTTATTTATACAGCACTATCGCAGAAAGAAACAATATCATCTACAGCAGATATATTTATCATCCCACTCGGGACAGAATTACAATGCTTACAAATTGCCCAGCAATTACGTGCTACCACTTCCCTAAAAGTCGAACTCGAACTAGCAGGACGCAAATTAAAACGTGCCCTTAATTATGCCAATAAAGAAAACATCCCTTATGTGCTTATTATTGGGGAAGAAGAAATTAGTACAGAAGCCGTTATGCTGCGGAATATGAAGGAAGGTAGTGAGGTGAAGGTTCCCCTTTCTTCTTTAAATAGTTATTTATAATACGAACCACCCTCGTTTGGGTGGTTTTTCTATTTTATAGATAAGAAAACAATTAGTTTACATAAAATAATTATATTCTACTAAAAACCACAATTATTTAATATCCAATCACCTATTAATTTTGGTAATATATAGATATGAATGATTTTAGGAGGATTTACTTTGAAAATTTACATACAAGCACTAAAGTGGACCACAGGGATCTATCATCTTTTATTGATTCCTTTTTGTTTTTTATTTCTAAGTCGTGTTAACCTTTATGGGATACCTTTACTACTATTGATTGCTTTACATATCACTACTATTTTATTGGCTAAAAAAGAAGGCATGAATACGTATCCTCATTCTATCGGTATTATCGTTACCCTATTTGCCTTCTTTCCTTATATAGAACTGGTTCTACATTTTATAGCAGCCGTTTTCCTTTTATTAGATGCTGCTTCTACAAATAAAAAAGAAGCTTGTGATTCATATTGAGTTGAATATTAAAAGTACATGTTTTTCAACAAATCACTCTTTTTGTCACAACAATAATATATAACGCAATTCTTTCCTATCATTTCATAGAAAGAATTGCGTTTTTTCATTGATAAGATCATAGATTTATCACTATCACCTTTTAGAGATTTGAAGGATATAGTCTAAGCGGCCTTCTCTGTATTAAATACCCATCGATGAAGTGTCGGTTGATAATACGGTATCATCCACCCTAAAATTTTGCCGATACAATAGGCGGAAATGAGTGTACCGATCCCAATTGAACCTAACGATTGAATGAAAACGATACAGATGATACCAGCTACACAAATGTTTATTACATCACTCAAAATTTTTGCTTTACCGAATTTCAAATTGAATTTTTCACTAATGGCATACGTTAACGCATCATACGGCATTAATGGCAGTTTCGCTGTTGTATAGCCCATTAA
Source organism: Bacillus cereus group sp. BfR-BA-01309 (assembly GCF_022664315.1). Classification (NCBI taxonomy): domain Bacteria; kingdom Bacillati; phylum Bacillota; class Bacilli; order Caryophanales; family Bacillaceae; genus Bacillus; species Bacillus cereus group sp. BfR-BA-01309. The sequence continues at coordinate 82,981 of NZ_JAKUHE010000008.1, read as the reverse complement.
ACCGACTGCTATAACAAATAAACTAACAATCAAATATACACTTCGAGCAAAGATCGTTTCAGGTAGAGGCAAAAGTTGTACAAGGTAAAGCGTTGCATCCATGAAGAATCCAAATAAAAACGAAATAATAAATTGACTTACAAATTCATTGAACTCCATTCGTTTACTTAATACGACTTGAATAATAATATATAAAATATTTGCAAGCACCATTGTCACACCAACCGATAAACCGATTGTTAATGTACTTGCATATGCTAATGATGATACAGGCGATACACCAAATCCTGCTTGAATCGACATGCTAATGCCAATTGACATAAAAAATAACCCGAGCACATACATGAGGATGCGCCTCAAGGTTCTGTTCCAATGATTCATATTATCTCTCACTCCTAGTTGACGTTATTAATATACAGACTATAGCTATACAATTAAATATAACGTCAATTTCAACATATGAAAAATATATATATGATAAACTAATCATACGAAAAAACATATGATGGAGAGATACAATGGATTTCAGGCAATTATATTACTTCAAAGAAATTGTGAAACAAGGAAGTATTTCGAAAGCAGCAGAAGTGCTCCATATCGCGCAACCACCACTTAGTCAATTATTAAAAAAGCTCGAAACTGATCTTGGCACAACTTTAATTCATCGATATCGTCAGAAATGGGAGCTTACAGAAACAGGTGAAATACTATACGAATATGCCACACAAATGCTAATGCAAGTGCAAGATATAAAGCAGCAAATTCAAGAAATTGAACAAGGTATCGGCGGGACTATAAATATCGGTGTATCTTCTACATGTTCGAATATGCTCGTTGACTACGTTAGTATGTTTAGAACACAATACCCTAATGTGAAAATAAACATAGTAACAGGACATTCAGAAGAATTATTAAAAAAACTAGAGCAAAGAGAAATTGATATTGCCCTACTTTTGCGATTAGGAAATAGTGAACACTATGAGCTAAAATCATTAAAAAAACAGCCAATCGCTGTAATTATCCCTGCAAGTTGGGAAACATCATTTCCATCACAACATGTAACGATTGAAAAGATTACGCAGTTCCCATTTATTATGCTCGGAGCAATGGAAGGACTATCATTCAATGAAAACCTACTCAAAGCGTTTCATACATACAAAGTCCAGCCAAATATCATTATCGAGTGTAAAGATATAAGTATGGTTGTAGCACTTGTTAGTAAAGGACTCGGCTTATCCATTATTCCAAGAATGGATTACACATCACCATTTTTAGCACATACAACTCTTTTGGAATTGGAACAATTTGATTTCCATCTAGAGCCTGTAATAGTAAAGTTAAAAAACCAACGAATCTCTACAGCAGCAACTCAATTTTGGGAAATGGTTGATTAGAATATGTGAACAAATGATTAATCAGGTAGTGACTGTGAGATATAACAAGACAAGCTATGGACAGAATGAATTTCATCATATAGCACGCAAAAAAATAATACTCCTAATTGATGGATACTCATACTAAAGACATAGAATTTGATTTTTCTTATGTATGAAATTGATTTTTCATGGAAAGATATATTAGTATGTATGCAGTTTAAACGCTCTATTATTTAGAGTTGAACAGGAGGAGAATGAATATGTCTGATATTGAAGTTGGCGAAGTGTTTACACTTAGTGATGAGAATAATGAGGATCAGGAAGTAGAAGTACTTGGAGCGATGGATGTCGAAGGTGCTGAATATATCGCAGTTGCCTTCGTAGAGGACATTCAAACAGAATCTGAGGAAGACATTGATATTTTCTTTTTAAAAGTAGAAGAAGATAATGAGTTTTCATACATTGAAAATGATGAAGAGTTTGATAAAGTATCTGCTGCTTTTGATAAAATTTTGGATGAGCAAGAACAAGAAGAATAGGAATGTAAAACACGAGGGCGGATGCATATCCGCCCTCTTTTTAATTATCACTCATCTAGAGACTTATGCAGCAATTCCAATACATCTTTCATCACAAAAGGCCCGTCTTTTTTCACATGCTCAGCGAATTCAGAAACGAGACGTAATGTTTTTACACTTTCAATCGGATGCTCGCCTGACGCACTTTCAGCAGAAAGCATAACAGCATTCGTTCCGTCCAGTACAGCTTGAAACACATCAGTTACCTCAGCCCTTGTTGGAATAGAATGATCTACCATTGATTGAAGCATTTGTGTCGCTGTAATAACATATGTATTCGTTCGATTACATTCCTGAATCATCATTTTCTGCAAGAGCGGAATAAATTGATACGGCAACTCTACTCCTAAATCGCCCCTTGCAATCATAATTCCGTCTGCTTCTTTACATATGTCTTGAAAATTCTCGATTGCTTCCATCGTTTCTATTTTTGCAATTACATTAGGTGATGTTTCTTTATACTGTTGTATATAATCCCGTATTTCTTTTATATGACTAGGTTTTCTTACGAAAGAACATGCAATAAAATCAACATCCTCTTCTAAAAGAAACTGAATATCTTTTTTATCTTTCTCTGTAATAGCCGGTAAACTAACGATTGCGCCTGGTAAGTTCACCCCTTTATGAGATGAGATGTTACCACCTGTGTTGACCTTTGTTTCTATTTTATCCGCACTTACCGTTTCAACGATTAACTCAACTTCGCCATCATTAATTAAAATTCTACTGCCAACTTTCACATCATTCACGATTCCTTCATAATCCACACTTGCTTCCTTATTGCTCCCTGTAACTGGTTGCGTATGTAAAAGAAAAGAATCTCCCGCCTGAAGTGTAATTTGTTCTCCTTTTACTTCACCTAACCTTATTTTAGGACCTTGTACATCGCCTAAAATTTTAATAGAATCGTCTAGCGATTTGACTAAACGAATAATATCTTTATGACTTTCATGCGTGCCATGTGATAAATTCAACCGTACTATTTTCATGCCATTGTTTATTAACTGCGCTAACGTGTCTTTATTATTACTTGCTGGCCCAATTGTACAAACTCGATCGATTGTCATTTTTATCACCATCCTTTTTCGTTAGGATTCCCATAAACTTTACTGACACTCTCACTATAAAAAAAGCCTACTCACAAAAGTAGGCTTTTGAAGCTACGAAAGTTTCGTCAATAATTGATTTAAATCTTTTTTCGTTTTCGTCGTTAATGACTTCATTTTAGTAATATCTATTTTTTCTTTCTCCGCTCCTACAATTAACGGATACATACTTTGTCCGATTGTTTTAGATTCAGCTGGGTGTGATGCTTCTAACTCTTTCTCGATTACATCCCACTTTTCATTAATTTGTTTTCCAAGTTTATTTACTGTTTCTAATTTAGGGTTTGCAGCTAATTGCTTGTCTAAGCTTTCAATTAATGCAGCAACTTCTTTAACATTTGTTTTCACAGCTACGCTTTTCTTCGGATCTTTCGTTGTTTTTCCGTTTGAGTTTGTACTTGTACTTTGATCTGTCGTTTTTCCACTAGTCGTTTGATCATTCGTTTTTCCTGTCGTCTCTTTTTCTTTTGTTTTCACATTCTCATTTTGAGATGACGTTTTGCCGTTACTTTCTGTTCCTGATGATTCTTTCGTATTTTTTGCATCTTTATCTGTTTTTTCATTTGAAGAAGTATTTGTTTCTTTTTCATTATCTTTCGTTGTTTTTGACGTCTCATCTGCACTTGTCGTTTTTGCTTCTCCTTCATTTTGCGCTGTTACTTGTTCTTTCTTGTCTTTCTCTTTATCTGCTGAAGGACTACAAGCTGCCATAGTAAGCATTGTACCAATTGTTATCGATGCGATAGCGACCTTTTTCATTTTCATATAAATCCCCCTATGTTTAGATAATTTATCCTCCCCTTTACGATTCGATTTCCCCTTAAAAAATCCCTTTTCACATGAATTACCATCTTTCCGACAGTAATCTTCATAATAATACGTACAAAAAACGATAAACCTATTTGAACATTCGAGTTTCTTCTACTTCATTTTTCTCCGCTCTAGCAAAAGAAAAAGAGTATATTGTCACATAAAGAATTACTATCTTCATATGACGATATACTCTCCTATCAAATTTTTATCTTTACTGACATTTTATTTAAATAAAAAAATAAAATTTTCTTTCATTTTTTTGTTTCTCAACAATTGTTAACATAATATATTTATGAGTAACCACCATTTGAATGTATGACTTGCCCTGTAATCCATTTTGCTTCTTCACTTACTAAAAAAGAAATTAAGCGTGCTGCATCCGACGGTTCCCCTACTTTACCTTGCGGGAACTTCCATACTAAATGATGCTTCAGCTCCTCTGTAATCCATCCTGTATTCGTCGGCCCAGGATCAACTGCATTTACTGTAATCCCCTTCTCCATCGCAACTGGTGCTACTGATTTTGTAAATGCTTCAATTGCTCCTTTCGTCGCTACGTATGCTAATTCATCTGGCATCGGGCCTAACGACTGCCCTGAAGTAAGGTTAATAATACTGCCACTCGTTTTCAGTGCATAATGTTTTATAAATAACGAGCTTAATAACATAGTAGCGCGGACGTTCACTGTATAATGTTTATCTAACTGTTCTACATTTAATTCTTCAATTCTCGTATGAGTAGCATACGCTGCATTATTAATTAAAATAGATGGATCACCTAAACGTTCTGAGACCATATAAAACAAACGATTTGGCGAATATGACTGCGATAAATTGATTTCTGCCATTTCACATCGAACACCTAAACTTTCAATCTCCTCTTTTAACAAAAAGGGCTCTTTGTCATGCATTCCCCACGGCATCGCTTTATCATACTGAGACCAGTACGTGAAAAAAATGTCTATCCCTTCTTGAGCAAGCACCTTGCATACAGCTGCACCAATTCCATTCAGACGAGTTGCCCCTGTTACAATTGCTATTTTCTTCACCTTTTCTCCTCCATCTATGGATAAATCCCCTGCACGAATACAGAGGATCTATCTTTTTATTCAATATTTGCCAATATGCGTTCTGCACCTAATTTTAACACTTTAATTAAAATATAATTGGCAATGGTAAACAATACAAATAAAACAATAAACATAACCCACAGTCCGACTTGAAGGAAGAAGTATAATAAACTTACTCCCGCTACAATAACTAAAGCTATAAAGATATTAGCTAAAAAATTCCACAAAGTTGTATAGCGGCTCTTAAATAATTTCTGCTCTGTATCCCAATGTATATCTGCAGTTTGTGCATCCCAGCGTGTACCGATTAAATTAATTAACAATAACCCGTTCGCACTTAGTAAAAACCAAAGAATCATGAAGACTGGTGAAACTCCTGCAACAACTGCCATCGTAATACCGAATACTGCTAAAATGAACACATTAATTAACCAAGCAGTGATCGCTTTTGCAAAAAAGATATCCGAAGCTTTTACTGGCAAATAACGATTCACAAACCATGAACTTCCATCTCGTGAAAATGATGTTGTTGCGATAACATTACTTCCCATTAAAAATAGCGATGCACAAAGACCAACGCCAATTGCAAGTCCTGCTGATTTTGGATTATCAATATACCCTGTGATCCACTTTAAATTTCCATCTTGCACGAATAAAACAAAGAATAACATAATCGGCATAACGAAAGTTTGTACGATACAATTTAAGAAAAATTGTGGTGTACGGAATAACGTTTTAAATTCTTTTTTCACATATGCTTTTAAATGTGAACTTTGTACCGTTGATTTCTGTAAACCTTCTGCTGAAATAACCTCTTTTTTTGCTGTACTCGTTGAAAGTCCAATAACCCCTTTTAAATATGTACGCTCTGCAATGTAATAAAACAACACAAAGAATACAAATGAAATAAGTGCAAAGATGATTACGTATAAAGGACCCTTCCAATTTGCATTTTCTACTAATGCCACTGCTCCAAAATATGTAGTTGGAAAATAATTAGTCATTTGTACTAAAAGTGAAGATTGGTTGTTCGCAAGATAATTCGTAAGTGCATCTTCAGAAAACGAGCTTTTATTTTTCCACTGTAAAAATACATTAATTCCTACAATAAATAGTATACTTACGATTCCAATAAATATATTGCCTCGATCTTTGTTTTTCGCTATATTTGTATACCTCATAATAACTGTCATCAGTAAGGAAGCTAATACTAACGGCACAATCGGGAAAAGTAAGTAAATAAAAATCATGTATATGTAATATGTAATAAATGCGCCACTTTTTAACCCGTACGTAATAAAGATTGGTAATAAAATAAATGAACTCATTACGTATTGTGTAATTAATACTGTTAAAAATTTTGCCGAAATAATCTGGGCTGGTTTCAATGGTAATGGCAATAACATTTCAATGTCATTACTATAATAAAATACAGTTAAAATGTTCGTTATACTCATTAAAAATACCCATATACTCGCAATCGCAAGTCCCATTGCGATAATCATCCCTGGGTCTTGCCCTAAATGTTTCATCCCTTCATACATTCCGTGCGTCATCGAACCAAATATTAAAAAGCCGACAAATAAAATGGCTGCAAATGAAAAGACATACGCCCATCGCTTCTTCTTATCTGTTATGAAATCTGCATAATTTAATTTCAATAATACTTTCGTTAACGTCCAAATTTTACTCATTGCCCGTCATCTCCAAGAACATTTTTTCAAGTGATTCATTGGATTTAAAATGATCTCTCATTTCATCTAAATTCCCTTTAAACTGAAGATTTCCCTTATTAATAATTGCAACGCGGTCACATATTTTTTCTGCCACTTCTAATACATGTGTCGAGAAAAATACGATTTTTCCTTTATCCGCATGTTCTCTCATCATTTCTTTTAAAATATATGCGGATTTCGGATCCAGCCCCGTTAACGGTTCATCTAATATCCATACATCTGGCTCATGCACGAGCACACCAATAATAACGATTTTTTGTCTCATACCGTGCGAGTAACTTTGAATTTGATCCGATAACGCATTGTAAAGATCAAATTTCTTCGCTAAAGACTCAATTCGCTCTTGTCGTACTTCTTTCGGCACTTCATACATATCTGCCATAAAGTTTAAATATTCAATTCCCTTTAATCGTAAAAACATATCTGGGCTATCTGGAACATAACCAAACGTCTTTTTCGCTTCCATCGGATTTTTCATAATATCTTTACCGTTAATCGTAATCGTTCCTTTGTCCACCCCATGAATACCAGTAATCATCTTAATTGTCGTTGATTTACCCGCACCATTCGGTCCTAAAAATCCAAAGATTTCTCCGCTAGGCACAGATAAACTTAAATCTTTTACTGCATAGGTAGACCCATTATAACTTTTCGACACATTCGTAATTTCAATCATTCCATCCAATCCTTTCCTTAATTACCAAATAACTATATTGATATTATAGCATACTTCTATTTTTAGATTTTTATATTTTTTCAGTTTTTTTAACCTTTAAAATAAATATACACGCCTAATCCAACGATTAAAACGACAGCCAGTAAAATATAGATTATCGTCAGCCGTTTAATATTCCCTTTTGTCGCTTTACTATAATTCGCATCACCATTCCGCCCAATTAACACCGTTGCCACTACAGTAATTACTACAAGTAATACAACGATCATGATCCAAGTTAGCATTCCTTCCTCCCCCTCCTTACAACCATTTTACAATATTATCCTCTTTATTTCGCAGTATATTTCCTCTTTTTACTATTATTATGAAAAGAATTGGAAAACTATTATTACCACACATTTCTATATGTGATATATTTATAACATAACGTGATTTTTTTCTAACATTGAAAGGAGAATCTATCGTGAAAACAACTTGGATTAAATATTTAGGATTTCTCGGTTTCTTCGGATTTCTTGGCTTTTTTTATGAAAAAGGATTGTTTACTATGTTTTGTTTCTTCTCCTTTTTTACAACGTATAGAACGGTTCAACACGATGAACTATTTGAGCAAATCGTCAATAAATCGTGCCGTAATGCCTTTATCGTTACATTACTAACTACCGCTATCATTATGTTTATTGAAATGTTATTTCCAAATCCGGTGCTACAAGAGATTGATATCGCTCTTATTTTCAGCACACTCATTCTTACGTTCGGCTTCTCTATATTCTTTTACGATAAACCTGTTGATGCAACGGAAGATGCGCCATGGCGTTCGTAACGAAAATAAAAGAATACCGCGCCAAATCGAACATGACACAAGAAGATTTAGCGAAAACTGTTGGTGTACGCCGTGAAACAATTAGCCATCTCGAAAAAGGAAAATATAACCCTTCCTTGCAGCTTGCTCACGATATAGCGAAGGCACTGCATAGTACGATTGATGAGATTTTTATTTTTGAGGATTAATGAAAAATACCGTCATTCTTTTCACAAAGAACACCGGTATTTCTCATTAATCACCCATACAAAACAGCATGAAATACGCCTAATAATAAGTATTGATCCTCTATATAACCCTCATCATATACAGTCATCTCAATATCATACATATCTTCCTCTAGACGAATATTCCAATCTGCAATTACATAGCCGTTTCGTAATAACTTCCCAAGCCCAATTGTAGTTTTGTGAACAACATATTCTTCTGTCTTATATATAAAGGTAAATAGGAAATTTGCATCTAGTAACTTTCCGTCACATACAAGTATTTCATGCTTCGCATCATTATGATCAATGTACGTTACTAAAATCCTTCTTTGACGCTGCCTACTTACATCCTTTGCAATGACGCGAATATTGTCCTTACTATCCTTTATTTCGTAAATGATATTACTACCAACCTTCGGAATAAAGTCTAGCACTTTCATCAACGTATTTTTATAATAGCCCCGTACTGCGCCTACTCTTTCGCTTTCATTGTAAACTTCTATCGACGTCGTATCCGCTTTACTATCACACAGTCGTTTGTAAGAAAGCTGCATCATTCGCTCTCCTCTTAAGTACTGATCAAACGTCACAGGATATTCTATCGCGCGCAGTTCCTTATTCAGCTCATATAAATAACGCCCGACGCTCTCTACTAATGCTGTCGTAGATATACGCTCTTGAAGTTCAAATTGTTGCCAACTGGAAGAAACTTTCCACTGATCGTCCTCTTCATAAAAGAATCCGAGAATTACTTCCTCACGGTCACTCGTTTCATAATTCATATGTGCGTTTTGACCGTGTTGTACTTGTTCCATCCACTGTCCTAAATAAATGCCGAGCTCTGCGACCTTCATACATGACTTCTGAAAAAGTACGCTGTCACTAACGCGAATCGTTAAATCCCCTTCAATAAAGCCCTTTGTATAAGCATCATACTTTGGCTCATCCTTCTGCGGAATAGCCTTGTCTAACTCAAATAAAAACGTTAACATTCTTTACTCACCTCTAGTTATTACACCTATCCTACCTATTGGCCGCAACTCAAATTATATCAACGATTTTTTCGATATATCGACTTATCGAAAAATATCAACACAATTAAAATGAAGCTACCTTTTCTTCCGCCACTTCCACAATTTCTAAAATTTGTAGCAGGCTCTCCACTTCATAAGTCGGCTTAACATCTGCCCTATTTTCTTTCAAACTCGGATTATACCAACACGTATCAATGCCGTAATCTTCTCCGCCTTTCATATCAGAAGTTAGCGAATCTCCAATCATTAGTACACTTGATTTATCAGTAATCCCAAACTTTTCAAATGCATAATCAAAAATCTCACGTGCTGGTTTTTGATGACCAACCTCTTCTGAAATAATAATATGATCAAAGAAATTACATAAAGGCGAATTTCCAATTCTCGATTGTTGCACCTTCGTATATCCATTCGTAATAATACCTAACTTGCAATCTTGTAGTTTCTCACATAATTGCACTGTACCTTCTATAAGGTGTACTTCTTTCCCTAAGTTTTCAAGGTATACATCACTAAATTGCTGTGCATCTACTTCTATATTATGAAGGGCAAATAATTGTCTAAATCGATCTACCGCTAATTCACTTAGCGTAATCATTTTATTTTCTAAGTCTCTCCATAATCCATTACTAATCTCTTTATAACTTGCAAGATAATCATTATACCCTGTAGGCATCCCGAACTGTACAAACGCGTTATGCAATGCATTTCTTTCCGTTTCAGGAAAATCTAATAATGTATCATCTACGTCGAATAATATAATTTTATATTTCATTATAATCTCCTCAACTAGTACGTTATTTACAACTTGTATTTTCTCATTAATTGTCTCTTAAGTCGAACTTTTTCCCTTTACGAATAGTAGCTGTATAGAAATCTTACAGTTGTTTACGGCACACTAGTCATGTTATTCAAAAATAATTAATTGTGAAAATACTATATATTTGAGATAATTTGGATAATGAATCCAATTTTTTAAAAGGTAATACAGGAATAGAAAGGGGCGGAAAAACATAGTAAATTCGTGGGAAAGACCTAAAGTACAAATCCCAAAAACAAAAAGTGAATGGATTGGAGATATCATTGGATATTCATTGTTCTTTGGATCAATCATTTTTTTAATCATCATTTGGGGAAAATTACCTGAGGAAGTGCCCGCACATTATAATGCATATGGGGCTGTAGATCGCTGGGGATCAAAGTGGGAACTTTTACTTCTGCCAGGAATAGGGCTATTCATACTCCTTTTAATGCAAACTTTAGAGAAGTTTCCAGAAGTACATAACTATCCACAAAGACTGAATGAATCGAATGCTAAACAGTTTTATTTAAACAGCAGAAAAATGCTAAATCAATTAAAAAATGTCTGTTTGCTTATTTTTGCTTTCATCCAATTTGAAACCATTTCAATCGCTCTAGATTGGAGCGGCGGTTTCGGAAAATTATTTTTACCGATATTGTTAATTGGGACAGTTATTCCAATTATCATAGGAATAATAAGGCAACGAAAAATTTCATAATAGAAAAGGAGGCTAATCCAATTAGCCTCCCTCCTTCTTATTTCTCTTCTAGCAATAACACTTTCATTTCTTCTAGCGACTCTTTCGTAAAGCCAAGTGCTTTTTCAGCATACGCTTCAACTGAACCGTATTGCTTTTTCACTTCATCAATCGCAGCTTGTAAATATTCAGCGCGCGCTTCAAACATCGCACCTAATATCGCTCTACTTTCATCGTTTTGTAATTTCGCACCTAAAAAGGCCATCATTTTTTCATTTAACTTTTCACGGAAGCCGTTACTTAGTAAGTAATCTTCCATTACTGTTTTTTCTGGTACACCTAGTAAAAGTAATAATAATGCCGATCCAAATCCTGTACGATCTTTTCCAGCTGTACAGTGGTTTACTAGCGGTAAGTTTTCTGGATTTTGCGCTAAGTTTAAGAAGCTCACGAATGCTTCATTACCACTTACGAAATCTTGATTCATTTTCACAAGATACTCACCTGGCTTCCCTAACATGGAAAGGTCACCAACTTGGAAAAATTCATTTATGTTTAAGTCTTTCGCTAAATCTTGCATAACTGGTAGGCACACTTGACGAGCACCTGTAATCTCAGGATTTGGCTTATGCTTTACTTCAAAGTCTGTACGGTAGTCACAAATTAACTTTAAGCCAGACTTTTGTAAATAGTCGATATCCCATTCTGTTAGCCCTGCTAATTCTTCAGAACGGTACAACTTGCCCCATTTTACTTTACGGCCTTCAGTCGTTTCATATCCTCCCATATCACGGAAGTTAAACGCCCCTTGTAATGGCAATCTACGCTCAGCTACTGTCACTGCTTGTCCATTACTTCCTACTAGTCTAAAATATGGACGCTCATTTTCACTCCGGTTTTCAATTGTACATGATGACTCTCCATTTATCGTTGCAAATAATTCTCCAGTTTCTTCAATATGCTCTGGTGAAGTACTCCAGTAAATACGAACTTCTTCTATATTATTTTCCCACTTTATATATAACGTATTATCTTCATTTCTTTCTACAGTCGCTTGTAACCAATTTCTTTGCTGCTCCATTCTTTCACCAACGCTTTCTTATATAATCGAATCTTTCTTTATTGTATTATAGAAATATCTATTTTGTCGTTCTCATTTTTCTTTTTATCTTACAAATAGGCAAGAAGTTCTTTTACTTGTTCATAAGTTGTACACGGATTCCCTCGAAATACGTATGTAATTTGTTCATCACCTAAATCTTCATATACAACTGTCCCGCGATCAGGGTGCGAATAAAACTCTAATCCATTTATAATTTGTTTTGGGCCATAATTCATTGTCCAAGAAGAAACAAGATAGTACGCTTTGTTTTTATGCCGACAAACCCAAAGTGCATATAGTTTACTATCTTCATCCCAGTATACATACTGTATTTCATCATTTCCGAAACCAACTGATTCAAGTTTCCAACTTAACTTTTCATGAATTGATAATTTAACATAGGATACGTCTTCAGGAGCATTCCACTCACGACATCTTCCTATCTCACCCATTTCACCTCTCTTCGCTTGAAAGCTTAATAAGTGAAATGGTGTATGTAATATCCTTTTCGCAAGCTCCATATTTACCGGTTGTAATTCAATTAGAAATCGTTCCATTTCATCTTGGTTTATATATCCGCTATCAACAGAAACTTCAATTTGTGTTTTCCATCGAGATGTAACGTAACTTTCTTTTCCTTTATAATTTACACCTTTCCAATACACAAGCCATTTATATTGAAAACAATCTCCTTTTGCTTGAGAAATACAACTATCTGGAAATACTGGCTCCATTATATCTAGAAAAAACTCTTTTATCCGAAACATTCCAGTTGGAGTAACAACCTGAAGCCAAAAAGTTTCCCACTTTTCACCTTCATAACGTTCTGAAACCTTTTCAACTTTCCAATTCTCTAACAATACATGTGGATACAGTAAAACGAATGAATGCATGGATTGCTTTAACATATATAGTCCCCTCCCGCTATACGAGTTCGAGAGTATACACCATTCATCCTCCTAAAACTTCCTCACATATCGCTCAGTAGAACTTAACAACTGACATCCGTTCTTTTCAAAAACATCCTTCATCCATTCATTTTGTACATTTGTCTCGCCAATATAATAAGATGCACCTATTTCTTTTAAGACAAACATTGCTCCTGTAAAGAATGCTGCTCCATACCCTTTATTTCGCATATTTGGAGCGACTGCGAAATACATGAGTTTTCCTTCTTCTAAAGTACCTCTCTCAATATGCGGGATTACAATTCCTATCGGCTCTTCATTGATACTCGCTGTTAAACAATGTTCTTTCCATTGCTCACCAATTTCTTGCAACATCATATTTACAAATTGATCATAATCGATTTGTTCTCCCGTCACTTCATTCCACAGTGAGTAAAAAACGCCTTCGCCAATCTCTTCAATAAGCTTAAAATCAATCTCACTTTCTACATCTTCTACTTCATATATATCCTTAAACACAATCATATTTTCAGTAATATATTCAAATGCATACGTTCCGAAGCATTTTTTATACACATCATAATTTGGACTTTTTGAAGAAATCTCAAAATGTAAATTTTCTATTCCCTCTTTTTCAGCCTCAGTAACGCAATACTGCATGATTTCCTTTAATTGCTCTTCTGTAAAAGGCTCTGCATTATTTTCTTTTATCATAATAGAAGAAGCATTTCTTCTTATTTTAAAATGTTTTTCTAACTGTTCTATAGTCATCATATACTTCCCTCATCTATATCATCCTAGAATTTCTACTTGTTCTCCTTGCATGAGCAGGATTGTCCTTGAATATATAGAATACTAGAAAACATCGCATCTTTAAAGTGCGGAGGAGGTTCTCCATTGGATATTACAGCATTGCAACAACAGTTAGAGCTTATACAACAAAATGACTATACGCAACTGCAACATATAGATATTAATGAGTTAACACTTAATATGCTTCAGTATGTCGGAACGACTGATAGTTATGTTCGTTACCAACTTATATATAAATGCTTTTCCTATTTCATTCATCATGAATTCCTTATGGATGATCAGCTGAAATTACTTTTACATACTTGTTTAAGTGATGAGTATTTATATTGTGACATTCACTCCCCACATACAGATGGGGTTTTCACACGTTCTTACACTGTTTCATTAATTGCGCTAATACTCCAATTCGCTAACTCGCACTACTTTTTCACAGAGGAGGATATTGAAGAAATAAAAAACAAACTCATTTCATATACAAACTTAGAAACGGATTTTCGAGGCTATATTGAACATAAAGGATGGGCTCATTGTCTTGCCCACGTATCAGATGCCTTTACTGAAATTGTTCACAACTCCTATACGACCTTTGAATGGTACGGGGAATTAATTCATTGTTTATTAAATAAAATTTTTATCCCCTCCGATCTTTTTCATAATAACGAAGACGAACGCATTATTACGCCGTTACTAGCAATGCTGTATCATGACTTTCCGCAAGATGAGTTAGTCTCTATTATTCATAAAAAAATAAAAAGGCTTCCTCAAATTAGAAAACGCCTTTCGCTTAATGAGTATTGTATTTTATGTGCTAACATTAAAACCTTTTTACGCACATTATTTTTCAGAACGAAAGATGATCATAACTTAGCCTATACAGCACGTAAAACAGAAAGGATGTTGAAAGAACTTTCTAATTATTATTAATTATAAGGAGAACAACTATGGGATACATTGAAGACATAAGAAATCTAGTAGGCAATCAACCACTTATTTTAATTGGCTCACACGCCATTATATTAAATGAGAAAAATGAAATATTACTGCAGCTTCGTACAGATTTTAACCGCTGGGGCATTATTGGCGGCGCCTTAGAATATAACGAAACGTTAGAAGACGCTTTAAAGCGAGAAGTATATGAAGAAACGGGACTAATCATTAAAAATCCAGAACTATTCCGTACATACTCAGGACCTGATTTCTTTCAAATCTATCCAAACGGCGATCAAGTACACGGTGTACTCGTTGTTTACATTTGCCGCGAGTTCCACGGTGAGCTTGTATGCGACCAAACGGAATCGAAAGAACTGCGCTTCTTTTCACTTGATGAGTTACCTAGTAACCTTCCTTCTGTTATTGAGAGGATTGTTACTGATTACCGACAAAAACAAGGGAACGCTTAACGTTCCCTCTCAAATCCAATCCGTTTCTTTATTTCTGCTAAATTTACCTTCGCGATTTCTCTTGCCCGCTCAGCACCTTTTTCTAACGCTTCGTATAATAAATTCGGCTCATTCATATACACCTCATATTTCTCACGGGGGCCAGCTAATTCGCGGTCTACAACGCGAAACAACTCTTTTTTCACATCGCCCCATCCAATGCCAGTTTCATACTTTTCACGCATCGACTGCATTTCATCTTTCGTCGCAAATTCTTTATATATCGTAAATAACGTTTCTAGTTCTTTCGGTTCATTTGGAAGTGAAGAATCTGTTTTGATTTTAAATATTAACTTTCGTAGTTTTTCTTGTTCAGCAAATAACGGGATTACATTTCCGTAACTTTTACTCATTTTTCTTCCATCAAGGCCAGGTAATATGGTACCTTCTTCTTGTATGACATACTCTGGAAGCGTAAACATCATGCCAAATGTATGATTAAAATACGCCGCAATATCACGCGCTATTTCAATATGCTGAATTTGATCTTTTCCGACAGGTACATGAGTTGCTTGAAATAATAATATATCAGCCGCCATTAAAATCGGGTACGTATATAATCCCATATTCACTCCTGCATCGACTTCTAACCCCGCTTCTTTATTTTGCTCTACCTTCGCTTTATACGCATGAGCACGGTTCATATGCCCTTTCGGAGTTAGACAAGCTAATATCCAAGCTAATTCTAAAATCTCTGGTACTTCTGTTTGCCTGTAAAAAATAACATCTTCACCAAGTCCGAGTGATAACCAAGTAGCTGCTACCTCTTTCGTATAACTACTAAACTGACTTGGATCATGTACAGCATTTAATGCATGATAATCGGCTATAAAATACAATGCTTTTCCTTCATTACTCTTTGACATTTGCAGTGCAGGTTTAATCGCACCAATATAATTCCCTAAATGCGGATAACCTGTCGGCTTAATTCCTGTTAACATTATTTTTTCACTCAACCTAACTCCTCCTTTCTCAAAATAAAAAGAGCCCCTCATCCTTAAAAAGGACGAGAGACTCCCGCGGTACCACCTTCATTAGCTATCATTCATAGCTCGCTTCAACTTCGTAACGTGAAGTAACCGTCTTTGCCTACTCATTTCAGCTAGAAGCTCCGGAGCCCATTCCATATTCATCCCTTACTGATTTCCACCACACATCAGCTCTCTGCAAAGTTTCGAATATGTACTCTTCTCTTTCATTGCTTTTCGTTATTTTTTACAGTTTATCACATTTAACTTTCAAATAAACCTAAATTTCCCGTTTTATATAGCAGGAATTTCCACTTTACTTGTCCAATAATATATAGGTTTGCAGAAATACTCGAAACAACTTTGGAGGTTTTTTCATGGTAAAATATATATCTATTTTAGGTTCAACAGGATCCATTGGCACATCTGCATTAGATGTCGTTTCAGCCCATCCTGAACATTTTAAAATCGTCGGTTTAACCGCAAATTATAATATTGATCTTCTTGAACAACAAATCGAAACGTTTCAACCTCGCATTGTAAGCGTTGCGACAAAAGAATTAGCGGACACGCTTCGTACGCGTATTTCAACCAACACAAAAATTACATATGGAACTGACGGTTTAATTGCGGTAGCTACTCACCCTGATTCAAATCTTGTATTAAGTTCCGTCGTTGGTGTTTCGGGATTACTCCCAACAATTGAAGCATTAAAAGCGAAGAAAGATATCGCCATTGCTAATAAAGAAACTTTGGTTGCAGCTGGACATATCGTAACTGAACTCGCGAAACAAAACGGATGTCGTTTAATTCCAGTTGATAGCGAACATTCAGCTATTTTCCAATGTTTAAACGGAGAAAATAATAAGGAAATTGAAAAATTAATTGTTACAGCTTCTGGCGGTGCTTTTCGTGATAAAACACGTGAAGAAATGAAAACATTACAAGCGAAGGATGCTTTAAAACACCCAAACTGGCTAATGGGTGCAAAACTAACGATTGATTCTGCTACGTTAATGAATAAAGGTTTTGAAGTAATGGAAGCGAGATGGCTATTTGATATTCCTTATGAAAAAATTAATGTTATGATTCATAAAGAAAGTATCATTCACTCTTTAGTGGAGTTCATTGACGGATCAGTTATAGCGCAGCTCGGTGCCCCTGATATGAGAATGCCAATTCAATATGCGTTTCACTACCCTACTCGGCTACCTTCTTCCTATGAAAAGTTAAATTTATTAGAAATCGGTAGCTTACATTTTGAAAAACCAGATTTAAAGAAGTTCCCTTGTCTACAATACGCATATGAATGTGGGAAAATTGGCGGTACAACTCCTGCTGTATTAAATGCAGCAAATGAAATTGCAAATGCACTATTCCTAAAAAATGAAATTACCTTTTTCGATATTGAAAAAACAATCTACAAAACAATTGAAGCTCATCATAACATAAAAGATCCTTCATTAGACGCCATATTAGAAGCGGATCAATGGGCGCGCGAATATGCACATCAATTGTTAATAAAAAAGAGCTAAAACAGTATTACCTGTTTTAGCTCTTTTTTCACGTATTCAACTTAACAAATCTATAACCGTGCGTTACTAACACTTTTAATATCGCATACCCTGGAATTGCTAAAATAATCCCCATAATACCAAATAAATTTCCGGCAGTTAAAATAATGAAAATGATAGTAATTGGGTGAATGTCTAACTTTTTCCCCATGACTTGCGGAGAAATAAATTTACCTTCTGCTAATTGTACAATCATCATAACGATAATTACTTTTAACACCATTGATGGCGAGTCAATAAATGCAATAATTAAAGCTGGCGTAATTGCGATGATTGGTCCTACGTATGGAACGATATTTACAATCATCGCTAAAATAGCTAGCAGTACCGCATATTTAATACCAATGATAAGGTAACCGATTAATAGCATAATACCGATAAACAAGCTAACGATAATTTGTCCTCTAATATACGAGCTAATCGCATAATGCATATCATCTAGTATTCTCATCGCTGCTGGTTGTCTTTGTTCTGAAATAAATTTTAAAAAGTGATTCGGTAATTGTTCACCATCTTTTAAAAGATAGAACAATATAAACGGAACCATTACAAATGTTAAAATGACCTCTGTAATAGTACTTAAAAATCCAGTTACATTTCCTGTTACTGATGATAACGACTTCGTAAAATCAACTGTGTAGTCTTTTACCATACTCGCTACATCAATATTTAAATTTTCCTGAATTTTGCCTAGTAAATTACTTTCCCCGAATCTACGTGCTGCTCGCTCAATTTCATGACCGAAATACGGTAAGTTATCTATTAATGCATCAATTTGATCTTTAATAATCGGGATTACTGTTACAACTAAAAACACAAATAATCCCAGTACTATTATATATATAGAAGCGATTGATACGATTCTTGAAACACCTTTCTTTTCTAAAAGCGAAACGAATGGATGCAATATATAAAATAGCACGCCCGCTAATAGTACTGGGAAGAAAATTGTTTTTAAAAAGACGATAAACGGAGTAAACACAAAAGAAATCTTCGTTAGCAGTAATATGTTAATAAACAATAACGCAAAGCCAAGTAACACCGCTAAATAATTTTGCTCTCTAAAAAACTTTTTCAACTTATCTCTTTTTCTTATATTTACTTTTTCCAACGAAACCACCTCTTCGAATGATGAAAAGCCCTTATTCAGGGCTTTTCATCATGATCTATATCTTTATTTCCTTGCAGCTTTCACCACAAATGATACAATAAGAATTAACACGATTGCCCCTAATAATGCTGGTACGACATGAATCCCACCAAATGATGGCCCAAAAGATCCAAATAATCTACCACCTAACGAAGCACCTAATAAACCTGCGATAATATTTCCGAACATACCACCTGGGAAATTTTTACCCGTTATAGAACCTGCAATTGCACCTATAATAGCACCAACTATTAATGTGATAATCCATCCCATTTTTAGCCCTCCATTTCTATTATAGTGTATTTCTTTTTAATACTAAATTGTTATGTAACTATTACAATTATTATATCCAATAAAGAAAAATCTTGTCAAATCTATGAAAATAAAGCCTACAAGGAGGTTTTACTCTATGATTCAAAAATTAATTACAACTTCTCACAACACCGCTACTTCTATTTTAAACATTCAAATACCCGCTTATGAAATTGAAGCAAAATATATAAATAGTACAGCTATTCCTCGCCTTTATGATACTGTAGCCGATATTCAATCATGTGATGAAATTTTTCACGGTTATTTTTATGAAGATACACTTGCCGGGTTTATTTCTTTTAAAATGGATGAAGAGGAAGTTGATATTCATCGTTTAGTAGTATCCCCTGATCATTTTCATAAAGGAATTGCAACAAAACTACTACTATATGTATTTGACATGTTCTCCCCTTCCCAAACATATATTGTACAAACAGGGAAAGAAAATACCCCTGCTCTGTCTTTATATAAAAAACATGGTTTTATTGAAATAAGGGATATCATATTACCCAATGGTGTAGTTTTAACCTCCTTAAAAAAATCAGAAAACAAGAAATAGTTTGACTCATCAATTTATTTATGTTATCTTTTACTTTATAAAACCTTTTGCTGAGTCCAAATTTTGGAGCGGGGGAACCATTTTTGTAGCTATGCTACTTGGGGCGAATCTTATTTAAGTAGGGAAACTCTCACTTCCCGAGTCCGACAGCTAACCTCGTAAGCGTAATGGGAGAGGAAGGTGCTTTTTGCCTATGTTACACAGTGTACCTCCTTAATTATAAATATGGAATCGATTTCAATAAACATCTATATTTATAGAAAAGGAGACATGTATAATGTTACGTTTATCTGATCATGCAATAAAAATGATGGAGCAAAGACTTCGACTCGAACAACACCGCACATATCAAGCAAATAAAGTTGTAGATAACTTACATCACAAATACTTCTTTCAGCATATTTTTCAACCGAAAAGATAAAGAGAAAAACACAAGGTGTGTCTGTATAGACATTCCTTGTGTTTTTTATATTTCTTATAAAATTCTCACTACATTTAAACTTGCCGTAATCGCACCTGCTATAGTGGTCACATGCCCTACACCTAACGGACCATTCTGTAATATTAATGTTGAATTTGCACTCGTTACATTCACAAGAAGTGTATTTGAAATGGCTGGTTCAATTACTACAGTTGATGTCGTTACGTTTTGTAGAAAACTCCCTGCTAGTTGCGTTCCATTTAAAAATAACCTAACAGACACTGTCTCATTCCCACCATTCGCATCCCCTTGGAAATAGTAGCTTACTAAATATATTCCAGGTGTGGATACTGTAACTGTCGTGGCACTAGTTAAAGATACACCTGTTCCATATACAGTGGATCCCGAATTAATTGGAATGTTAGTATTTGCCGCAATTGTACTTGTAGAGGTAGAAAAGAAATAACCGCCCCCTGTTGATATTGCAGATGATCCGGTTGCTCCTGTTAAGCCTGTTGGGCCCGTGGCACCGGTTGAGCCTGTTACTCCCGTTCCCCCTGTTGCTCCTGTTATTCCTTGTATGCCTTGGATTCCTGTTGGTCCTGTTGCACCAGTCGCACCAGTTGCTCCGGTTGATCCGATTGCTCCCGTCACACCTTGTGGGCCTTGAATTCCTTGGATTCCTTGTGGACCTGTTACTCCCGTCGGGCCGGTTGCTCCCGTCGGACCCGTTATCCCTTGTGGACCTTGGATCCCTTGCACTCCTTGTGGACCGATTGCTCCCGTCGGGCCTGTTGCTCCGGCTTGCCCCGTTACCCCTTGCGGCCCCTGAATTCCTTGGATTCCTTGTGGGCCTGTTGCTCCCGTCGGGCCGGTTGCACCCGTTGGACCTGTTGGACCTGTTGATCCGGTTATTCCTTGGATTCCTTGAGGTCCAGTTGGGCCTGTTGGACCAATCGGACCTTGGATTCCTTGCAGACCTTGAATACCCTGTGGACCGGTTGGACCCTGGATTCCTTGGATTCCCTGAATTCCTTGCGGGCCTGTTGGACCTGTTGGACCCGTTGGACCCTGTGGACCTTGCACTCCTTGTATTCCAGTCGCACCGGTTGGACCTATACCTCCTTGTGGCCCCTGAATTCCTTGTATCCCTTGAGGACCGGTTGGACCAGTTATACCACTTGGACCTTGCAACCCTTGTAAACCTTGAGGACCGGTTGGACCGATTGGGCCTTGTATTCCTTGAAGACCTTGTAATCCGGTTGGACCGGTTGCTCCCATTACTCCTTGCTCACCTTGTATTCCTTGTATTCCTTGCGGGCCGGTTGGACCAATTGGACCTTGTGCCCCTTGCACCCCTTGAGGACCGGTTGGACCCGTTGCTCCTATCGGTCCCTGCACTCCTTGTAAACCTTGTAAACCGGTTGGACCGGTTACTCCCATTACTCCTTGTGGACCTTGAATTCCTTGGTCACCTGTTGGACCTGTTACCCCTATTGGCCCCTGCACGCCTTGCAAACCTGTTAAACCGGTTGCACCTGTAGGTCCTTGTATTCCTTGCACCCCTTGAATGCCAGTCGCTCCTGTTGCTCCGGTCGCCCCTGTTGCTCCTGTTGCTCCTGTTGGACCGGTTGGACCTCCCGGTGATCCTGCTGGACCAGTTGGACCGGTTGGGCCTCCTGGCGGACCAGTTGGACCCGTTGCTCCGGTTGGACCCGTTGCAGATCCAGTTGGACCTGTTACCCCCGCCTGACCTGTCGAACCGGTTGGACCTGGATCCCCTTGCAAACCAGTTGCACCCGTTGGCCCTATTACACCTTGCACTCCTTGAATTCCTTGAGAGCCGGTTGGACCAGTTAGCCCCATCTCACCTTGTGGACCTTGTAAACCTTGAACACCAGTTAAACCAGTTGGGCCCATTGGCCCTTGCTCCCCTTGTATTCCTTGAGAACCGGTTGGACCAGTCGGACCCATCGGACCTTGAATACCTTGTATACCTGTTACCCCTTGTAAACCGCTGCTCCCTAAATTCCCTTGAACACCTTGTATACCCGTATTTCCGGTTGGACCAGTCGGACCAATTTCACCTTGCACCCCTTGTATACCTTGTATTCCTGTTGGACCCGCCTGCCCGATTTCGCCTTGTATCCCTTGTATCCCTTGTATTCCTGTTGGACCTGTTTCTCCCATCGGCCCTGGTATACCTTGTATCCCTTGTATTCCGGTTGGGCCAGTCGGCCCCCTTTCTCCTTGTATACCTTGAACACCTTGAATTCCCTGTGGACCTTGTTCCCCCATCGGTCCTTGAATACCTTGAGCACCCCGTGGTCCTGTTAAACCAGTTGGACCCGTTGGACCTATTTCTCCCTGCACCCCTTGCACTCCTTGAATTCCTGTAGGACCTGTTGGACCAATTGGCCCTTGTACGCCTTGTATTCCTTGCGGTCCAGTCGGTCCACCTAAAGAACCTGTCGGACCCGTTGGACCAGTTGGCCCCGTAATACCTGACGCCGGAAAAGGAATAGGTGCTTGAAACTTACTACACTTATCTTGATCCCTCACAAGCATCTCCCCCGTTATAACTAACGTGTCAAACTATTTTTAATACATTTAAACTAGCAGTTATCACACCAGATAATGTCGTTACATGCCCAATAGCTAATGGGCCATTTTGTAAAGATAAAGTAGCATTTGAAGAAGCAACATTAATGACCATCGTATTAGAAATCGCTGGTTCTAATACAAAAGTACCTCCTGTAACATAAAAAATAAAACTCCCCGCGACTTGCGTTCCATTTAAAGTAAGCCTCACGGAAATCGTTTCATTCCCCCCATTTGGATCACCTTGAAAATAATAGCTGACTAAATATATTCCCGGCGTACTTAACGTTACAGTTGTTGCATTTGTTAAACTCACATCAGAACCAAAAACTGTAGATCCGGAATTAATTGGTATTAATGCATTCGCTTCAATTGCACTCGTTGAAGTAGAAAAGAAATAACCGCCACCGCTAGGTAAACCAGTCGCTCCTGTTGCACCTACAATTCCTAAAAAACCTATAGGCCCTTGACTACCAGTTGCTCCAGTAGGTCCCACAGCTCCAATCGGCCCTTGACTACCTTGCGCTCCAGCTGGACCTACACTACCGTTAACCCCTGTTATCCCCCTTGCTCCAGTTGGGCCTTGTATTCCTTGAACACCTTGCACTCCTTGTATCCCTGTTACTCCCGTTGCACCAGTAGGTCCGGTCATTCCTGTACTTCCTTGTATCCCTATAATCCCTTGAACGCCTTGTATCCCTTGTACTCCGGTCGCACCGGTTGCTCCGGTCGCTCCTGTTTCTCCAGTTTCCCCCGTAACCCCAACATTTCCTTGTGCTCCTTCAGGTCCCTGATTACCTTGCGCACCTTGCACTCCTTGTGGTCCTGTTATCCCGTTTTCTCCTATATTCCCTTGAGGCCCTCTAATTCCTTGTGCACCTGTCGGACCTGTTATTCCTTGTATTCCTTGCAAACCTTGAGAACCTTGTGCTCCTGTTGGGCCTACTATACCTTGTGTTCCTTGAGGTCCTTGCAAACCAATCGCACCAGTTGGACCGATTATTCCTTGGACTCCTTGAAGACCTTGAGCACCTTGCGCACCAGTTAATCCAATTACCCCTTGTATTCCTTGAGGTCCTTGTATCCCTTGCAATCCAGCTGCTCCTGTTTCTCCTTGTATTCCTTGGGGCCCTTGTATCCCTTGTGCTCCAGCTGCTCCTGTTTCCCCTCGTATTCCTTGTGGACCTTGGGCTCCTGCCGCTCCTGTTGTGCCTGCGGGACCGATTATTCCTTGTATCCCTTGTATTCCTTGAGCTCCTGCCTGACCTGTCACCCCTTGTATTCCTTGCACACCTTTAGGACCTTCTGCACCAGTTGGACCGATTTCCCCCTGGGGACCTTGAGTTCCTTGTGGGCCTTCTGCACCTGTTGCTCCTGTTACTCCTTGGTTACCTTGAGAACCTTGTGCACCTTGCATTCCAGCTACACCAATTACCCCTTGAGAACCTTGTGCTCCCCTTACACCTTGAGGGCCAGTGGGACCAGTTATACCTTGTAACCCTTGCACTCCGATTGCACCAGTTCCGCCTGTTACACCCTGTGCACCGCCTTCACCTGTTGGACCTGTTGGACCCCCAGGTGGACCCGGTGGGCCAGATGGACCAGTCACTCCACTAGATGGACCAATTGGACCGGTTGTTCCCGTCGGAGCACCCGGAGGTCCTTCTGGTCCTTGCATACCAATACTTCCAGTTGCTCCTGTTATACCACGTGCTCCTTTTGCTCCTTGAAAACCTGTGGATCCATTTATCCCTTGTATTCCTTGACCACCTTGTGGGCCTTGAGGACCTATTACACCTGTTATCCCCTTTATTCCGCTTATTCCTTGAGGTCCTTGTATTCCAGTAGAACCCGTTGGGCCAATTACACCTTGTATTCCTTGATCACCTTGGTGCCCTTGTTCTCCAATTTCCCCTTGTATGCCTTGTGGACCTTCTTCTCCTTGTATACCTGTCGTTCCATCCTCTCCTTGTGTTCCTTGCGCTCCTTGAAGACCTTGTGGGCCCGTTACACCTAATATCCCGGTTACACCTATTTCTCCCTGCATTCCTTGTGCGCCCGTTTGCCCTTGTTCTCCAATTTCCCCTTGTATCCCCGGAGGCCCTTGTAGACCTTGAATACCAGCAGGGCCTGTAATTCCTTGTATACCCTCTACTCCTTGTAATCCAATATCACCAACTGGACCTTGCTCTCCAATTAATCCTTGAGGACCTTGTAAGCCAATCGAACCAGTAATTCCTTGCTCTCCGGTATCACCAATGGCACCTTGTATTCCTTGAGCTCCTGTTGTCCCTCGTGGACCTTGTATTCCCTCGATACCTTGAGGACCTTGTGGACCAGTTGCTCCTCTAGGTCCAGTGATTCCTGGAGGACCGACCGGCCCCTCATGCCCTCCAGTTGGACCATTTGGGCCACTATCACCAGTAGGGCCAGTTGCTCCTATAAGTGGAAGAGGCAGTGCCACTCCAAATTTTTTGCACTTTCTATGATGACGCACAACAATCCCCCTCCCAAAAATAATTACACCTTTTATATGAAATGCATTTGTATATGAAAAGTA
Organism: Bacillus cereus group sp. BfR-BA-01309; assembly: GCF_022664315.1. Classification (NCBI taxonomy): domain Bacteria; kingdom Bacillati; phylum Bacillota; class Bacilli; order Caryophanales; family Bacillaceae; genus Bacillus; species Bacillus cereus group sp. BfR-BA-01309. Next base: position 57,654 of record NZ_JAKUHE010000008.1, on the reverse strand, counting down.
CACACCTGACCTCATTTTTTAAAAATAAAGAAGCCTATCATTTCAATTATTTGAAATGATAGGCTTCTTTTTATAAAACACTTTACTTTCTCGCCTTAATAATAAAGGTAGTCGGCACCATTCTAGCTTTATATAAAGAATAATATTTCGTAGAAGGTTCAGCTCGTTCTTCATCAAACGAGCTCGATGGTTCAGGCTCTTCTATTCTCTCAATTGTAAATCCCGCTCTATTTAACTCATTTATGTATGTACTTATTTTTCTCTTATATAATGTCGCTTGTACATTTTCCCCTTTAAATGTTTCAAACGTAATAGGGTTTTCCTCATGATAAGAAGACTTAAAAGCAATTTCTTCAGTCCCATACTTTAAATTTGAATATACTGGGTGCTCCCAACTAAAAATAAAACTTCCTCCTGGCTTTACATACGAATAAATCAGTTCCAACGTTTTTCTTAAATTCGAAGTCCATCCTAATGCGTAAATGGAGTATACAATATCAAAATACCCTTTCGGAATATCCACTTCCTCTTCCATTGCTCCGCATATTAACTTTGGATTCCAACACTTTAACGTTTCATTCGCTGTTTTAATTTGTTCACTTGAAAGGTCAAGACCCCATACTTCCTCTGCCCCATGTTCTGCCATATATTGCAACGAATGCCCACTTCCACATCCAATATCAAGAACCTTTTTATTTCTAATTGAATCAAACAAATGAATCTCATCTTCAGACGCTGTATACGGGCCATATTTCGGTAAACAATCTACTTGAAAGAAATATGGTGCCACTGTATCCCAGCACTTTTTATTTAAAGCTAACATTTGTGTATCTTTCATATTCTACATTCCCCCATCCCATTTTCTTCCCCTACTATAAATTACACATCATAACCCGATCTCCCTTTTCTCTTCGCTCGGTAATTTTTCACTTTGGCGATTGTCCCGCACGCTCTTCCTCCTTCTTCTCCAGCATACATACCGCACCATCTTTTACTTCCATTTCGCGAATGATCATAAAATACCCAGCGGCAATCTGGACATGCTTTTAACCTACCCCACAATTTTTCTTGAACAGCCATTAAAACAATACTTAATACTTTTGTATATACATTTTCTTCGTGCACAGGCCCATATTTAATACCTTTCATGTCTTCCTTTACCTGTACATGAAATGGGTATTTCTCTAACCACTTTTGCAATGATTTTCCACCTTCAATTGCCAGCCGAATACCTTCTCGAAAACTTTTTAATTCCTCTATCGTATGAAATGGAAGCTCTTCATGAAAATGTTCTTTCATAAAAAGCTTTATATCCTCTTCTGTTTGCAGCATATCAATTGGCTCTCTCGTATCATTTGGTATTTTCCATGTATTTAAAAACCCCCGAATATATTCTAGTTCATTTGGTGCATTTTGATTCAATTCCATCCACCTTCTTCTTAAAATTTACTTTTTTCTGACTTTATGTATAATTATAATATAAAATAGTTAACCATCAAGATTTTTTACTGGTTACATAATTAGGAGGAGTTATATGAAAAATTTCTCAATGCCGATACGTTTCATGCTTATTTCGTCATTTTTTATGTCTTTTGGATATTTTGCTGTATACGCATTTTTAGCTATTTATCTATTAACCTTTCTTCATTTTTCAGCTGTTCAAGTAGGAACAGTATTGACGGTTATGACAATCACATCACGAGTTATCCCTTTATTCTCAGGATTAATTGCTGACAAAATAGGCTATATCATTATGATGATAGCTGGATTATTTTTAAGAGGAATCGGATTTATTGCTTTAGGAATATGCTCTGATTTCTATACAATTTCTATTTCTTCTGCACTGATTGGCTTCGGAACTGCATTCTACGAACCTGCTGCTCGCGCCATATTCGGCTCACAACCAGCTCATATGAGAAAAAATTTATTTACATATTTAAACCTTAGTTTTAATTGTGGTGCAATAATTGGACCAATTGCAGGAGGGTTTTTACTCTTACTTGATCCAATCTATGCCTTCTCTCTAACAGGATCACTTATGCTGTTATTCGCTTTTATCTTTTACTTACTTAAAAATCATTTCCAAGTCACTACTGAAAACACATCTATTACATTAGGAATACAGGCTATCTTACAAAACAAGCCTTTTCTTCTGTTTTCATTTATCATGATTTTCTTCTATATTATGTTTACTCAGCTTACTGTCGCACTTCCACTTCATATGAAAAATATTAGTAATAGCAATCAGCTTGCTACACTCGTTATTACGATAAATGCAATAACAGGCGTCATATTTATGGTGTTATTTCGGAAGCTATTTCACAAATACAGCACACTTTCGATTATTAAATACGGTGTTTTATTAATGAGCATTTCCTTTTTACTCATTCCTCTATTTCAACACCCATACTGGCTATTTATTTGTGTAATTTTATTTACAATCGGTGAAACACTCGTATTACCTAACGCTGATATCGCTATTGCAAATTACAGTAACGAATCATATACAGCTACTTACTTCGGATTCTATCAACTATCACTCGCATTTGGTTTTATCATCGGTAATTATACCGGTACATCTTTTACATCCAACTTAAACGGAATGTATACACCATGGCTTATTTTCGGCGGAATAGGACTTATTGGTTTTATTTCACTGCGTATTTTAAATATTAAAAAAGGATTACCTAAAGAGGATATATACCCTATGTAATGATACGAAACATCTTTAACAAATTTCAGTCGAGATGGTACCTTTAGACAAGCGACCTATAATAAAAAGATTCGACCATCATATTTGACAGTCGAATCTTTTCACTCTCCATATTCAAGATGATTATGTCTTTTACAACCAAATAAATAGCAACCCCCTAAATGATAAGTTTCAAATTCTAACTCTGGAACATATCCAGATTTGATACGTGCTATCATTGCTTTATAATAATTATTCTCTTCTGTATATTCCTCAATTAACTCTTTCTTATCTTTTTCTGTCCAGTTTTCTTCTACTTCTTCATTTTTAACATCTTCTATTTCTGCTGTTTTCGCTTCGATAGATTCCCGTATCACTTCATTTATACGCGTGAAATTATTAGCTTTATATAGAGCATAAACAAATCTACCAATCCAATCGGGGCTTTTCCAAACTTCTTTGTATCCCTTTTCGAAGCATTGAATGGCTTCTTTATAGCACTTCAACTCAACGTATAAATCTGCTACATTAATTTCTCCTACAAAATCATCAGATTTCCTATTAAAAGCATCTAACTTCTCTTTCGCTTCTGTCGTTCGTCCTAAATCAATTAAACATTTTACATAGATATACATGATATAGTCCGAATCCTCTGCAACTCGCAAGAAAAATTCCGAAGCTTTTTCAAACTCTCCAAGGTTATAATGTGCTACAGCTACATTGTGAAATGCTTCATCCGATGGTTGAATCGAAATAGACTTTTGTAATACTTCTTTCGCTTCTTCCCATCTTTCTTGTTTTATGTAAATGTCCCCTAAGATGTTATAAGGAAAGTATGAGGAAGGATTCAACTTAACAACTTCTCTTATTAATTCAAGAGCTTTATCATCATCCTCTTCCTCGTAAAAGTACATCCAAGCAAGATTATTGAGAGATTGTACACCTCTAGATTCATGTACTGCTCGTTGAAACAGTTCCATTGCTTCCTCGTATTTATTTTGTTCAAACATTTCAATTGCCTTCTCGTTAATGTTCAAGTAACTACCTCCGAAGTGAATGAATTCATCTATTCCCTATCATTATTTTAAAATGTAAAAATTGTAATTTCCATAAAAAAATAAATTCGCTCCGTATTTCACCGTATATTTGAATATTCAATTCATAATGATTTTAGCACCCCCGCTTTCTAAAGAAAATATATACCTATGTAAAGATACGAAATCTCTTTAAAAACTTTCAACTTTAGCAGAATCATATTGTCATCAAAGTACAAATTGTTTTCCGGAACAAAAAAACGAAGCCTCAAAAGAGACTCCGCTTTTTCAACTACGCCATCCTGTAAAACGAATCTAAATTATTATTTACATGTTCTACTCTTGTGCTTAATACAATCATGTCGTGGGAAACACGGAATGATTTGCACAGGCTCAGCAACAATTGGTGTTATAACCGTTGAAGAATTATTTGTAGGATTTGGATCAGGTGTGTCACTACTAACAGTAGCCGTATTTATTATAAACCCGATTGCATTCGGACTTACAAATCCTCTAATAATGATAGTAACAAAGGCACCACTAGCCAATGTTCCTAAATTTAGTGTCCCCATCCACGGACTAAATGTTACTCCTCCATCTACTGAAAACTCCACATTGTTAAGTTGACTCGGTATTGTATCTGTTACAACGACATTCTGCGCACTTGATGGACCGGCATTCGATACAAACAATGTGTAAGTTAGGAATCCACCTGGAGGTATTGTGTTTGCATTCACTGTTTTTATTATTGAAACGTCAGCTGATTCACTTACAGGCGTCACAGCGGTAGATGTGTTGTTATCAGGATTCGGATCAGGCGTGATTGAGTTTGCAGTTACAGTATTGATAATAAATCCATTAGCCGCAGAACTCACTACCCCTCTTATTAAAATGATGGATGACTCTCCTTTTGGTAAATCACCAATATTGGTAGAACCAAGCCATGGATTAAACGTTACTCCTCCATCTATTGAAAATTCCACGTTCGTAAGTTCACTTGGTATCGTATCAGTTACTGTGACAGCACCCGCATCTGATGGACCTAAATTCGACACTACGATAACATAAGTCATTAACTGTCCTACCGCCACTGGTACTGTACTTCCTACTTTCACAACAGAAATATCAGCTGACGTATTTACCGTTGTATCGGTAGTTGAAGTATTATTGGTCGGATCAGGGTCTGGAGTAGTCGAATTTACGGTTGCTGTATTTGTGATTACTCCTAGAGCTGAAGAACTTACCAGCCCTTGAATAAAGACCGTTACTGATGTCCCACTAGCTAATGTTCCTAGCGAAATAGAACCAAGCCATGGATTGAAAGTATTTCCCCCATCTACTGAAAATACGGGATCCAAAATCTCACTCGGTATCACATCCGTGAGTGTAACATTTTGAGCATCTGATGGACCTGCATTTGATACAACCAATCTGTAAGAGATTAGCTCTCCCGCATTTACTGGGTTCGGGCGACTCATTTTCACTACTGAAATATCAGCTGACTCTGTTACTGGTGTAACTTCAGTCGAACTGTTATTCCCTAAATCTGGATCTGGTGTAGGAGAGCTAACTACTGCTGTATTTCTAACAAAACCAGTAACAGATGATTTCACTGTTCCTCGGATTAAAACAGTTACTGAAGAACCGTTTGGTATTGTACCTAAATCGATAGAACCTAGCCATGGATTAAACGTTACTCCTCCATCCAATGAAAACTCCGGATTTAGGATTCTCTTTGATACAGCATCTACCAATGTAACAGCATCTGCATCTGACGGTCCGGCATTTGATACTACCAGTGTATAAGTGAGTAGCTCTCCTGCGTTTACTGGAGTTGGACTACCTGTTTTCACCACAGAAATATCAGCTGAAGCAATAATAGGTGTATCAATTGTTGTTGTGTTGTCTGATGGATCTGAATCTGGAGTAGTAGATTCTACAGTTGCTGTGTTTGTGATTGTTCCCATAGCAGAAGCACTTACCATTCCGCGGATTAAGACAGTTACTGAAGCCCCATTTGCGACTGTGCCTAAATCGACAGAACCTAGCCATGGATTAAACGTTACTCCTCCATCTATCGAAAACTCTGGGTTTAAAATCTCACTTGGTATAGCATCTGTCAACGTTACATTCAATGCATCGTTTGGACCTGCATTTGATACTACGACACTATAAGTGAGTACTTCACCAGCAATAGCAGGATCTGGGGTTGCTGTTTTCACCACAGAAATATTAGCTTCAGTATTTATCGGTGTAACGACTGTTGAGGTGTTATTTTCTGGATCGGGGTCTGGAGTGGTCGAATTTACGGTTGCTGTGTTCGTTATCAATCCCGTAGCCAATGGATTCACATTGCCTCTTATTATAATTGTTTGAGAAGTACCGTTGGCTAGGGTACCTAGATTGAGTGAACCCGGCCATGGATTAAAAGTGATTCCTCCGTCTGTTGAATATACCGGACTTAAAATTTCACTTGGTACGGCATCTGTCAACGTTACATTCAATGCATCGTTTGGACCTGCATTTGATACTACCACAGTATAAGTTAGTAAACTTCCTGCAATTACTGGACTTGGGCTATCTGTTTTCACCACAGAAATATCAGCTGAAGTATTTACCGCGGTAAACTCCGTGGATATATTGTTTGTTGGATCAGGGTCCGGTGTGGTACTACTTACTACGGCAGTGTTCGTAATTAATCCCGTTGCAGACCCGTTCACAGTTCCCCTTATGATAACTGTTTGGGAGGCACCATTTGCTAGTGTACCTAGATTAACAAACCCCGGCCATGGATTAAATGTTATGCCTCCATCCGTTGAATACTCCGGACTCAAAATCTCACCTGGTACCGCATCTGAGAGTACAACATTTTGAGCATCTGATGGACCTGCATTCGATACTACGATTGTATAAGTTAACACACTTCCCGAAAGCACTGGATTCGGGATTCCCGTTTTCACCACTGAAATATCCGCTAAAGTTTCAACCGGTGTTTCGAAAGTTGAGGTGTTATTAGTTAGATCAGGGTCTGGGGTAGTAGAATCTACGGTTGCTATATTTGTTATAGTCCCATTAGCAGAAGCACTTACCGTCCCCCGAATCAACACTGTATCCGATGTTCCGTTTAACACCGTACCTAAACTGATTGAGCCAGGCCACGGATTAAACGTTACCCCTCCGTCTGTTGAATATTCCGGATTTAATACCACACTTGGTATAGCATCTGTTAACGTTACATTCTCTGCATCTGATGGACCTGCATTCGATACTATGATTGTATATGTGATTACCTGACCAGCTATTACTGGAGTAGGAATTCCTAATTTCACCACAGAAATATCCGCCGATTCACTTACCGTTGTATCAACTGTTGAAGTGTTGTTCGTTGGATCAGGATCAGGAGTTGTTGATTCTACAGTAGCCGTATTTGTAATAGTTCCAGTAGCAGAAGTACTTACCGTTCCTTGAATCAATATCGTTTCTGTTGCACCATTTACCAAGGTCCCTAATGAGAGAGTTCCCGGCCATGGATTAAATGTTATGCCTCCGTCTGTTGAATACTCCGGATTTATAATATCACTTGGTATAGCGTCCGTTACAGTTACATTCTCTGCATCTGATGGACCTAAATTAGATACAAGAAGTGTGTAAGTGAGCAAGTTTCCACCACTCACTGGATTTGGACTTGCCGTTTTAATAATAGCAACGTCCGCTGAAGCATTAACAGGGGTACTAACTGTTGAGGAGTTGTTTTCTGGATCGGGGTCTGGAGTAGTAGAATCCACAGTAGCTGTGTTTGTAATTGTCCCAGTAGCAGAAGTACTTACCGTTCCTCGTATCAGCACCGTTACTATCACACCATTTACCAAAGTTCCTAGAGGAAGAGTACCAGGCCACGGATTAAAGGTAACGCCACCGTCAATTGAAAATTGCGGACTTAAAACTTCACTCGGTATGACGTCTGTTAACGTTACATTCTGTGCATCATTCGGTCCCGCATTCGACACTACCAACGTATAAGTGAGTAGTTCACCAGCTACAACAGGTGATGGACTCGCTGTTTTAACAACAGAAATATCTGCTGCTGACCCAACAGGAACAAAAGAGGTATCTGAGTTATTTTCCAGATTTGGATCGAATGTTGTACTACTAACAACTGCTGTATTTGCAATCGTCCCCGAAGCAGTCCCACTAACCGTTCCTCGAATTAAAACTTGTACCGTACCACCAGCTAGAAGTGTCCCTAGACTTAAACTTCCAGTCCAAGGTTGAAAAGTAATACCCCCATCTAAGCTGTACTCAGGATTTAAAATCTCAGCTGGAATATCATCAGTAAGCGTTACATCTTGAGCTGTATCAGGTCCATTATTCGTTACCTGTATTGTGTAAACCACTTGTTGTCCCGGTAGCACTGGAGTTAAACTATTCGTTTTCACAACCATTAAATCAGCAACATTATTCACTTGTAAAATATAATCTTCTACTTCTCCGTCAGAGGCAGGACCTACACTCCTTGTATCCACTGATGTTGGAGTTCCGGCATTTTGATTAATAAGATTATCTGTCGTTAACCTAAGTCTTACAAAAGTGTGACCTGGAGTTAATATTACACCCGGTGGTACCGTGAAGTTGAGGATAACGTTTTGAGTCCCTGCAGCTGAAGGCACAACTTGAACAACCGCTCCTTCATTACCTTGAAATATTCCATCCTCATTAAAGTCAACCCATCCATATAAATTAGCATCGCTTCCTGTTTCATTCGTTACAGTTACACTTAACGAATAACTAGTAGCACTAACAGAAAGTGTAGCAAGAGGAACTGTTAAGCCGTCATCTTGAATACCTTTTGAAATATCGTCACCTGTTGCCGTGGGGTTTTGATAAGCATCTGTTTCCGCTGTAACTTTTGTCCCTAATACTAGTTCATTTACAATTCCGTGACGCGGTCCATTATTAGCTAGTAACGTAGAATAATTATCTGGTCCGTTACCTGGAGCAGTATTTGGGGCGTCACCAAAATCTACGTTAATTTCAGCTAGTAGACACATAGTTGCATCATTAAATGAGGTTGTAACGGTGCTAGAAAATAATGCGGCGGTTGCGGTATTACCAGCGATAATGTATCGATATATATTACCAGTTGGGTTAGAAATTGCATAGATTACACCATTTGAGTCCAACGCAATTGCTCCGAAAGGTCCTGTATTTTGAGGTGTTGTCGTTAAATTTGTAATTTGGCCTGTCGTGGGGCTTATCCTTATAGCGATACCGGTTGGCGTTATGCCATATAAAAAATTATCGGACGGCTTATATACCCAATCACTTACGTTTAATGTTGTACTCAAACCAACGCCAAAATTACTTGTTTGTTCTGTATATCCAGTTGCTGGATTTACTAGTTTCATAAATGTTGCAGAATTTGGCCGCAAATCAATTACATAGAATCTTGCAATATCATTAACAGAAATATATAGAAATCCATTAAGATCAAAAGCTCCAACGTTATAATTATCCACTGGCAATCCTGTTGGTAGAGGAAATAGAGCTGTTACGTTTCCACTGTTATCTACACGTACAATGTTATTATTTAATTGATCATATCCATAAATATAATTATCCAAAGTATTATATGCAATAGCATTTATATTTACAGGGGGCGTTACCGTTCCTTGAATCACTGTTGCACCAGTTACAACATTGATGTTATACCAAATGGATGGGGTACCTGCAAATTGAATCATAGTTGTCGTACACCCTAAAGGGTTATTAACAGTATCGTGGCTAAAATTTTGATTCGCAATTGTTGCACCATTATTAATTTGAACTGCGGTAACAGTAATTGTTAATTTTCTCGGTCCATTTGACATAGTAAATCCATCAGGTTGAGTGAAATTTGTAGGTGGGCAAGTATCACCTGGATTAGCGACAGGTTCATATACAGTATAAGTTCCTGCCGCAGTGACAGTAAAACTATAATTTCCATTTATATCTGTTTGGGTAGTTATACATGTTGCTGCCGTACTGCTAAATAAAACAACAAAAACATTAGGTATTCCTGGCTCTCCAGGATCAAATTGACCATTGTGATTTAAATCATTAAATACAATTCCCGATATTGTTGCTGCCAAACATTATCACTCCTGTCTCACTTGTCATCTTATATATATCAATCAAAAAATACTAAGTTAGGACAAATGCATGATATAAAGATGTCCTAATTTTCATCGATGCCTTTCTAATAAAGACATAACTATTCCACGTATTTTATGCACATCTAGTACATGATGTGCATGATTTATATACAAGACTCCTTATCCCCTAACGATGTAAAGGCAGAAAAAAATAACACATAAAAAAGAGAGGAATCTTTTTCAAACTAGATTCCTCTCTTTTTTATTTTGGGGATTATGCCATGCTTTTAAAGCTGCACTACTCCCTTGTCTTTACGATGCATGATGATCTTTCTTTTTCATTAACGCTCTCTTCTTCATTGCCTTCGTTAAATATCCACCTTTAAATGAACGGATTTCATAAGAAGACATAAACGCTTTCGGTGCAATTTCATTAATAATTTCTAACAGTTCTTTTTCTCTAGAACGCTTTGCAACGATATCTAAGCGATAACGGATTGAATTAATACCTTCACCTTCAAATACTGTAACGCCAAATCCAGAGTGACGTAATTCATCTACTAATTCATTACAACGGTCTAGTAAACTAACTTGATACGTAATATAACCAATTGCTAATTTATTCTCTATATAACCGCCTAATAATAGTCCTGTACTAAAGCCAATGACATAGGCAACGATGTTCATCCAATTTGATAAATCTTGAAACACAATACCTAAACTGACAATGTAAATAGCCCCTTCTAACAATCCAACACCAGCAGCGGATCTTGTTTGATTCTTTACAAGCAAAATCGTACGGATTGTCAAAATTGGAACGTAAATAATTTGAAGCACAAAAATAAGTAACGCTTGTAACATTGGTATCCACCTCTTTCAAAAAGTCTTTTGTCATAATAACATACATAACCTTTAGAAATCGATGGCTTTTTAAATTTTTTTACAATATTTTTCATACTATTGAAAAACGTAAAAAAGAAGCGTATTATATTTGTCGTAAATTTGATTCCTTTCATTAGCTCGCTTTAAACACAAAAAGGAACCCCATTAGGCCCCTTTCATCATAGCTCTATGTTTTTCGAAGCATGTTCTCTTTGCTTCTCTTCCTCTTTCACTAACTGCATATTCGCATAGGCTAAATTTGCAATCATTAAAAAGTGACCACCTAAAATGCCTGTACCAAATGCCCACATTTCCATTTCATGCTCAATTTCATACATGATAATGGCTCCTAAAATGGCTGCTGCAAATCGGTTTAAAACTCCTAATCCAGGAGCCTTTTCTTTCATTACGATACTTTTCCCCAGTTTCTCCACTCTGCGAGCTAATAACCAAAGACAATATGCACTTACAGCTAATCCGATACCAAACCCTGTTACTTGTTTTCCAAACGGAGTAATCGTCCACATAAGTAGTAAACCACTAAAGATCGCATACAATTGTAATCGATATACACGTAAGGCTACTTGAATCAAAATATCCGCTCCTAATTTCGCATTTTTTATACTTTAGAAGAAAAGCAGCAACTTACACAGTTGCTGCTTTCTCTTCTTCTTGCTCTTGTTCCATCTTACGAATTTCAACACGTTTAATTTGGTAAGCGTCTTTTTCTAACACTTTAAATTCATAGCCTTCTGCCTCAACATGTTGTCCTTCTTCAATTTCATGATTTTGCATCATAATCCAGCCACCGATTGTATCCACATCGTCTTCTTCAATGTGTAATCCAAACAAATCTTTTACTTCTGAAATAAGCACTTTTCCATCAACGATTTTATGGTGCTCATTCACATGCTGAATTGGTGGTGCTTCATCTTCATCATATTCGTCACGAATTTCGCCGACGATTTCCTCCAAGATGTCTTCAAGCGTTACAATCCCTGCTGTTCCTCCGTACTCATCATATAAAACAGCCATCGGAATTCGCTTCTTCTGCATTTGAAGTAATAAATCGTGAATTGGAGTCGTTTCCATCACTTCAATAATCGGACGCATATACGTGCGAATCGATGATAAATCTTCTTTATCGTTGTTCATATATCGAATAAAGAAATCTTTTACATTGACCATACCGATAATATCATCTTTATCTTCTCCAAAAATCGGATAACGTGTGTATCGTTCATTTTGGATTACTTTCATGTGTTCTTCTACTGAATCTTCCAGGTAGAAACCAATGATTTCTGTTCGCGGTACCATAATCTCTTTTGCAATACGATTATCAAATTCAAAAATGTTATTTACATACTTGTATTCAGCCTGATTAATTTCGCCACTTTCATAACTCTCTGAAAGGATAAGGCGTAATTCTTCCTCTGTATGAGCTACTTCATGTTCTGAAGCTGGTTTTAAACCGAATAAGCCAGTTACAACACGAGCTGAACCGTTTAATACCCAAATAAATGGATACATGACTTTATAAAACATCATTAACGGACCTGCCAATAACAACGTTACTTGTTCAGCCTTTTGAATTGCCATCGTTTTCGGAGCTAATTCCCCTACTACAACGTGTAAATACGTCATTAACATAAAAGCAAGACCAAATGTTAATACTGATGAGATAGAAGGATTTATGTTCCATTTCTCAAATAACGGGTGTAATAACTTTTCAATTGTCGGTTCACCTAACCAACCTAATCCCATAGCTGTAACTGTAATACCTAATTGACAAGCAGATAAATATTCATCTAAATTTGTTGTTACTTTTTTCGCTGCTAAAGCACCGCGTTTCCCTTCCGCAACAAGCTGATCAATACGACTTGAACGTACCTTTACAATCGCAAACTCTGCTGCTACGAAAAATCCAGTAAATGCGATTAAAATCGCAACCATGACTAAATTAAATATTTCCAATGAATCCCCTTAGTTTAAAAAACTAAGGTGTCCACCTCCTGTATACTATAATGTTTTCTTATTTGTTCACTAGAAAACATAGCCCGATACAAAAATTAAAGAGGTCGGATTTCACTTTTTTCTATAATAATAGAGCAAGTGTCTGTATTAAAGCTGTCGTTTGACCAGATAAAGATTTCGATATTTTTTCACGTTGTGAATCAGTCAATCCATCTAAAAGCGGCTTTAACTCCGTTAACTCTGCTTCTAATCGATGAATATGGTCTGTCACTTCATTCACTTGTTTCGAAACGTGTTCATTGATACCGAGCAGCTTCTTCTTCTCCTCGATTTTCTCTTTAATCTCACAAAGCGGCATATGCATTTCTTTGCACTTCTCAATAAATTGTAATGTCTCAAATGCTGTTTCGTCGTAATAGCGATAATTAGATTGAGATCGCTCCGCTTTTAAGATTCCTAGATTCGTATAATAATCAATCGTTCGTTTCGACACGTGAGCCATGAGAGCCAACTGTCCGATTCGATACACCTTCCCAACGATCTTCCCCCCTTGTTTATATTACTACCATCATACAATACATAAACTGTACAGTCAAACGTGACGGTTTCTTATTCATAATTTATACAAAATTTCACATGCCATCTAAGTATCTAGTATATTCACACTCTATAATTCTATCTATATAGTTTGATTACTGTTTTTTTGATATATCGATACCAAAATATAAAAATGGAATCACACGTTTCTTTCAACCTTACTTAAGATAAAACATATGATAATAATATTGAAATAAAATCATTATTTATGTAATTGGAGGAGATTAAAATCACTAGGACAATTATCTCTCACTTTTATAATGAGGAATATTTATTACCATGGTGGCTTATGCATCATACAAAAATATTTGATCACGGCATATTAATTAATAGAGGTTCTACAGATCGTTCCGTTGAGATTTGTAAATTATTTGCTCCCAACTGGGAAGTACGAAATTCGAGATTTCTTGATTTCGATCCCACTAATACTGATATTGAAGTGATGGAAATTGAAAGAGAAGTTTCAGGTTGGAAGATGGTATTAAATACTACGGAATTTCTTTGTTGTAATAATGTAGATAAATTTTTCTCATCACTTCATACGCTAAACCAAAATATGTATGCGATTAGAATGATTGTCATGATTGATAAGCATGATTACAATTATTCAAAATTAAGATATTCTATCCCATTAGTAGAACAACGATATCATGGACTTTTCCCTTATAATCCAGCATTGGGATGTGCCTGGAGATTTATACACAACCATCTTGATGGCGCGTATTTCCCTGGTAGACATTATTCGCGACACCAACATATCGTTTATAACTACCCTTCTTTCATTTTAAAATTTTATTTTAGTCCTTGGAATGATCGGGCAAAGGCAAGAAAACTACAAATTACACCTACCCTTTCAAAAATGGGTATTCAAATGGGACTCCAAACACATTATGGCCAGTCCTCTGACGAACTTGAAACTCGATTTTTAACCCTTAATAGCTCAATACAAGACCTACGTAACCACCCTGAATTTCAACAGTTATTCCCCAAATTCAAACCTTAATACTCTTCACTCATTTGTATACACTTAGTCAAAAACAAAAGCGTTTGCATACAATATGAATACTGTATATGCTATATTTTTTATTTTAGGAGGAAAAAAATGAAAGCTGTTATTCTTGCTGGTGGATACGGGACTCGGATTGGGGAAGAAACACATTTAAAACCAAAACCTATGATTGAAATTGGAACAAAGCCTATTCTATGGCACATTATGAGTTTGTATAGTCATTACGGCATTACTGAGTTTATTATTTGCTTAGGCTATAAAGGATATGCAATTAAAGAATTCTTTCTAAATTACAACTTACACATGTCAGATTTCACAATCCATTTAAGCGACAATACAATTACTAGCCATTCTCATCGTATTGAACCGTGGAAAGTTACACTGATTGATACCGGTCTAAATACTGAAACGGGTGGACGGGTTAAAAAAATACAAAATTACGTCGGGGATGAACCTTTTTGCCTTACTTATGGTGATGGATTAAGCAATGTAAATATACAAGATCTTATTGCATTTCATAAAAAACACGGAAAAATAGCTACTGTTACAGCCGTACAACCTCCTGGGAGATTCGGTTCTCTCGTCTTAGATAAACAGTCTGTCACATCTTTTCAAGAGAAACCTTTAGGTGATGGTGGATGGGTTAACGGTGGATTTTTCATTTTAAATCCTGATGTTTTCAATTACATCAGTGGAGAGAAGTCAGTTTTTGAAACAGACACTTTAGTTCAGCTAGTAAACAAAAACGAATTAGCCGCATTTCAGCATACTGGTTTTTGGCATCCGATGGATACATTGCGCGATAAAAATAAATTAGTCGAGCTATGGGAAAATAATAACGCTCCGTGGAAGGTTTGGTAATATGGCTTCATCATCTTTTTGGAATAAGAAAAAAGTATTTATTACAGGACATACCGGCTTTAAAGGTTCATGGCTCACCCTTTTTTTAACTTCATTAGGTGCAGAAGTAATCGGCTACTCTTCTCATCCTCCATCCATCCCTAACCTTTTTGAACAAGGTAACGTAGCAAAAGAATGTATAACAATTAATGGCGACATTACAGATTACGATTCTTTATTCCGTGCCCTACAGCAACATAACCCGGACATACTATTTCATTTAGCAGCCCAGCCAATCGTCACCATTTCATACAAAAATCCTATCGAAACATTTAAAACGAATGTTTTAGGTACTGTTCACGTATTAGAAGCCGCAAAACAGATAGAAAGTATACGTAGTATCATTAATGTTACAAGTGATAAATGCTATGAAAATGACGGGAGCGGTAACCAGGCATTCGTGGAAAGTGACCGGTTAGGTGGTTTTGACCCTTATAGTGCTAGTAAAGCGTGTGCTGAACTAGTTGCAACTTCCTATCAAAAATCATTTTTCCGCACCCATACGCAAAAACTTGCCTCAGTAAGAGCGGGTAACGTCATCGGCGGTGGTGATTGGGCAGAAGACCGATTATTCCCAGATGTCATTCGTGCATATTTACAAGATGCTACATTAAATATTAGAAACAAACACGCTATTCGCCCGTGGCAACATGTATTAGACCCTTTGCATGGCTATACCCTTCTAGCCGAAAAACTTTGGCAAGACGCCGAATATGCAGAAGCGTGGAATTTCGGTCCGATGAATGAACCTAACAGAACCGTTCATGATGTCATTCAATCTATAATGAAATTATGGAATCAACCACTAACAATCCTTTCCCCTCATACAGACACTCCTTATGAATCACCTATTTTAACACTCGATAGTACAAAAGCAATAAATAAACTCGGTTGGACACCTAAGTTATCAACAGACCATTCTATCGCTTGGACTGTTGATTGGTACAAAAAATATGCATCTGGTGAAAATATGGAACCTTTCACGCGACAACAAATCGATGCATTCAAAAATTTATAAGGGGGCTATAAAATGGAACAGAAAAAATGCCGTTTTTGCCACTCATTACTAACAAATACTTTTTTAGATTTAGGAGTTTCCCCTCTCGCTAACTCATTTGTAGCTCCTGAAAACTCATATAAAATGGAACCATTTTATCCGCTGCACACATTTGTTTGTAACTCTTGTTTACTTGTACAATTAGATGAATTTGAATCTCCGCACAATATTTTTCATGACTATTTATACTTCAGTTCTTACTCATCAAGCTGGCTACTACACGCAAAGCAATATGTAGAAATGGCAATTAAGCGTTTTAACTTAACAAACCATTCGAAAGTAATTGAAATCGCGAGTAACGACGGATACTTATTACAATACTTTCAAAAAGAAAATATCGAAACACTAGGAATTGAACCAGCAAAAAATGTAGCAGAAATCGCTATCCAAAAAGGTATTCCTACTGAAGTAAATTTTTTCAGCAATGATTTAGCAAAAGAGTTACCGCAAGCAGATTTAATCGTCGCAAATAACGTATTAGCACACGTTCCGAACTTACATGATTTTGTCGCCGGTTTAAAAACGTTATTAAAACAAGATGGCACGATAACAATTGAATTCCCGCACTTATTAAACCTCATATCATGTAAACAGTTTGATACGATCTATCATGAGCACTTCTCCTATTTCTCACTTATAAGTCTTCAAAAAGTTTTAGCTCATCACCATTTACAAATTGTCGATGTAGAAGAACTTGCAACGCACGGTGGTTCATTGCGTATTTTTATAAACCATCATAATGACTCATCCACTATCCATTCCAATGTTACAAACTTAATCCAAAAAGAAGTAGATCACGGGCTAGATACATTAGATTGCTATCTCCTTTTCTCAAAACATATCGAACAATTGAAAATAAACATTTTAAAATTTTTTATCGAAGCGAAAGCTTTACACAAGCAAATTATCGGTTACGGTGCTCCTGCTAAAGGAAACACCCTTTTAAATTATTGCGGGATAGGAAAAGAATTTCTAGCTTATACAGTAGATAAAAACCCTCACAAACAAAATCTCCTTCTACCAGGAACCCGTATTCCAATACAATCTCCAGAAGAAATTAAGCGTACAAAACCTGATTACATCCTCATTCTCCCTTGGAATTTAAAAGATGAAATTATGAAAGAATGCTCTTTCATTCGCGAATGGGGCGGAAAATTTTTAGTAACGATACCAGAAGTTGAGGTAATTGAGCCATGAAAAAAATCCTTATAACAGGCGGTAGTGGATGGATTGGTAAATATGTTGTAAATTCTCTTATACAAAAGGGCTATGAAGTGCACGCCACTTACAATACAAATAAACCTTCTCACCTTTCTTGCCATTGGCATAAAGTAAACTTACTTTGCGATGAAGAAGTAAAAAAACTCATTTACGACATGAAGCCTAGTCATCTCATTCATTTAGCTTGGGAAGCAGTGCCGCCAGCGTGTTATGTATCTATTCATAATTACTATTGGCTTACATCTAGCATCTCATTAATTCAACACTTCACAACATGCGGCGGAGAGCGAATCGTTGTTGCAGGTACTGGCGCAGAGTATGAATGGTTTAACGGCGTACTATTTGAAGATTCACCGCTTCTTTCCTATAAAACCCCGTATTCATTATGTAAAAACGCACTACACTCCTGGCTACAATCATACGCTGAGCAAACAGGCCTCAGCATGTGTTGGGGCCGCATTTTCCATATGTATGGCCCTCACGAACAAGGGAATCGGCTCGTTTCTAACATTATCACTTCCTTATTAAAAAATGAGGAAGCACTATGTACACACGGAAAACAATCAAGAGATTTCCTCCATGTGGGTGACGTCGCTGATGCTCTCGTAACAGTATTAGAACACGACGTTACAGGCACAATCAATATCGCTTCTGGTCAATCTGTACAAATTAAAAAATTAGCTTCTATCATTGCTAAAAAGATAGGAAAAGAACATTTAATTAAACTAGGTGCGATCCCTTTCTCTAAAGATGAACCTTTATTCGTCGGCGTTAATGTAGAACGTTTAAAAAATGAAGTAAACTGGAAACCAACATACGATCTAAATACAGGAATCGAAGAAACAATTTTATGGTGGGAATCATTTATAAAAAAACATAACGATACGCACCACTAAAACGTAAATCCTTCGCTCCTCTCGCTAAATCCTTATACCATTCTTCTAATTTTTCAGATGTTATAATATGATGCGTTCCCATTCCCCCATGCTTACTAGCTTCAGAAAGAGTCGGACCAATTTGTAACTTTCTCTTTCTCATCGCATCATTCCACGGACTAAATCCAAACCATAATATACAAGCAAGTGGCGGATAAATCATAGATTCATGTGCAGATAAATGTCTTCCAACCGTATAACTTCCATGTCCATGATTATGAATAAATCTACCTCTTCTCCATAACGCCCAATCTTCTGGTAAATAGCCGTGAAATCGCTGTTTCATTAAAGGTATTCCAAAGTTAAGATCCGGATAATTATAGTTAAGATCATCGACCATAATAAGCCCTTCCAGCCAATACATTCTCCCTCCCAATTCATTCAGTGATTTCCAAAACTGATTTTTATCTTGCACACAAAGAAACTCAGTCGTATTTAAAATCATTTTCCATCCCTTTACTTCTTGTTCTACCATCATCACTTCATGATCTGTCGCTAGTGCATCAAATTCCGGATTTGCAGAATCTCGCACTTCCCAGTGTGGTGCGAATTTTTTACAAATTTCAACCGAACGATCTGTTGAACCTTTATTAATTAAAATGCCATGATCAAACAGTTTCGTATGATGAGCAAGCCACCACGGTAATAAATACTCTTCGTTATAAAAATGAGAAATAACGGTTGTAGTTATAACAATCTCCTCCTCGTTCTCTATTAATCTACTTTTTCATCCTACTCTTACTATACTTATCAGTTATGTAATTGGTTTCTTTTATTTTAAAAATATGTTTTTCTACCATATACTATGCTTTCTTAGACAACCACCATTTCCATTTTCTAAAGAAACATCTCAATAAACTGAAAATTAAGTTATAATATCATTATAAAATTATGAAGGAGGAATGCACTCATGTACTACAACACTTCATTCGAAAACGATCAACCTGTAGGCCGCCTATAAACTAAGGCGGGCATTCATATAACACATAACACTATGCCTCGTCTTAGGGAACTCATAATACCCTAAAAATAGACGGAGGTACTTTACATGAAACAAACAATTTTAGGAGCTATATGTTTATCACTAGCAGCTAGTATATGGGGCGGTATGTATGTTGTTAGTAAATACGTACTCGACTTTATCCCACCATTGACACTCGTTTGGCTACGCTTTATCATTGCTTTCGTTGTTTTATATTTCATTTTGAAAATAGCTGAGACAAAGCAAAAGAAGAAAGTAACCATTCGCAAAAAAGATTGGCTATTATTCGCTTGGATTGGATTTATCGGGTATTTCATTTCAATTACATGTCAATTTATCGGTACAAAATTATCCGACGCTCATACAGGCTCGTTAGTAACATCAGCCACTCCAGCATTTATGGTTATATTTGCAGCGATCATTTTAAAAGAAAAGCTAACCGCCCGTAGACTGCTATCTACTATAATAGCGACAATCGGTGTCATTATCGTCATTGGATGGGATATTGAAATTGGCTCCTATTTTATCGGTACAATCATATTAGTTGGAGCAGCTATTACGTGGGCTTTATTATCCATTTATGTGAAAATCGCTTCCGCTCAATTTTCATCTTTAGTTATTACAACGTACGCCATTTTCTTTTCACTCTTTTTTATTACACCTTTTATGATATGGGAACTACAATCAACCTCTTTCGAAACAGTAAATACGTACGTAATATTAGGCGTGGTTTACTTAGGAGTCGTCTCAACAGCAGGTGCCTTTTTCCTTTGGAATAAAGGATTAGAATTAATGGACGCAAGCATCGGATCATTATTTTTCTTCTTCCAACCTATCGTCGGGTCGTTACTTGGTTGGCTCTTATTAAATGAAACATTAAATAGTAACTTTTTTATCGGTGGTATTCTTATTATATGTAGTGTTTTTATTACTACTTTTGAAGAGAAATGAAAAAACAGGCAGAGATTTTTAATCTCTGCCTGTTCCACATTCTTTACGCACTCCAATGCGATGGACGGGACAACATTTTCGGTAATTTCGTATGTGTATCCCCTTTCGCCGCGTTAATTTGAACTTGCGTCAGAAAAATACTATTTGTAAAATCAGCTCCGCGAATATCTGCATCTCGCAAATCTGCTCCGATAAGATCTGCTCCTCTTAAGTTTGCTCTATTTAAGTTTGCCGCAATTAAGTAAGCTCCTCTTAAATTCGCTCCTTGCAAATCTTTCTTTTTCAAATTCGCTCCCATAAGGTCTGCTCCGCGATGACTCATTCGTTTCTTATGCGTTGCATTCATTTCCTTCCAAACGAGCTCACTCGTTTCTAAAAGTAACACATTTACTTCTGCACGATGTAATGGAATATTTACTTTCATTAACTCGTCCGCAGTTAAATTTGAAAGGCGCTCCGTTTCTTCAATCGCTTTACTTAGTTCTTTATGAATCGGTTGTGTCGCCTTTAACAGAATAGCCTCATTCAAATACCACAGTATTTCATGAAGCTGATGCATAACTGGAAAAGCATCGTACATTTTTCTCGCATGCTTAGCATCTTTCCGCCAATCAATCCCGTTAAACGTAACTTGCGAAATCTTCTGCCCAGCACCGAAACATTCAAATACTGTACAACCTTTATAACCTTCTTCTCTAAGATTTTTATGTATGCTACATTTATAATCTGATTGTAAGTTAGAACATGGTTTCCCGCCATCTTTATTCACCGCAAAATCTATCGATGCTGCGAATGGTAACGCCACGCAACATAGACCGAAGCATTTTTCGCAGTCTGCTTTTAAATGATCATTATGATTAGTCAAAATATATACCCCCTGTTGTCTTTTAACTATTTCATAATATTCTAACTGCATAAAATAATCAATTTTAATATAAAAGAGCATCTTTCATTTCAATTCATAACTTTATCCTGCAATTTCCTTTCAATTGAAAAAGACAGTTTCTATTAAATGAATTATAATTAAATTACAAATATTCAAATTAAAAGGAGACTTACTATGGCACTCGAAATGAAAACAAACTGTCAAATTTGCGATCAATCTCTCGAATCAAATTCCGAAGCTTACATTTGCGTGTATGAATGTACATTTTGTGCACCCTGTACAGAAGAAAGACAAAACGTTTGCCCAAACTGCGGCGGCGAATTAGTACGTAGACCTAAAAAGAAACAATAAAAAGCAAAGCGATATCGCTTTGCTTTTTTACTGTTTTGGGGGATTTGAAATTATATCAACGATTTTTCAAATATATCGAACAGAATTTCAACTCAAATTAAACGTTCAAAAACTTCACACAAACAGGCTCTGGTACAACAACATCAGATTGTAACAGTGTTAACTCCCCTGTCGTTTCATTTCTTGAAAATAGCACAAGATTATGTGACTTTTCATTTGTAGCAATAAGAAACTTTTCAGTCGGATCTAATACAAAGTCCCTCGGCCAATTTCCCTCTGTAGATGTATGTGCAACAAATGTAAGCTCACCTGAATTTTGATCCACACTGAAAACAACAATACTATTATGGCCACGGTTCGCTGCATATACAAAACGGCCGTCAGAAGAAATATGAATCGCACTTCCTTGACTATTGTCATCAAATTCTTTCGGAACAGTAGAAATATACTGCAACTCTGTAAAGGATCCCTCTTCCGGATTATATGATAATGCAATAACTTCCGAGCTAAGTTCAGTCATCACATAAGCGTGCTTTCCGTTCGGATGAAAAGTAATATGTCTCGGACCACTTCCTGGGTTCACAGACAAGCTATTCACTTCTTTTAACTTACTATCTTTTATTTCATACGTAAGTATTTTATCAATCCCTAAATCAACACCTACCACATATTTTTCATCAGGAGTATATCCCGCGTAATGTGCATGTGGTTTTTCTTGTCTTTCTTTATTCGGACCTGAACCTTTATGCGTCATAATAGATAAAGCAGCATTTACAGTTCCATTTTCCTCATTTACTACAAAAGACTCAATCGTCCCTTTATGGTAATTCGCTGTAACTACCGTACGATTTCCACTATCGACACTAATATGACAAGGAGAAGCCCCTTCTACTACTTGTCTGTTTTGTTCTGTTAGCTCTCCAGTATGACTATGAATCGAATAAGCAGCTACACCACCAGCTTCTCCTTCTTTTACAACAGAATAGAGATATTCATTATTTTTGCTGATTGTTACATATGTAGGGTTATCCAGCTTAGCCGCAAGTGTTACATTACTAATTTTTTGCGCTGCCGTGTCTAACGTAAACTTATATATCCCTTCACTATTTTCTTTCGTGTACGTTCCAACATATCCAATAAACTCTTTGTTATCCGCCATTTTCATAACCCTCTCCCTATAGTTTTTGTTCATCATATTTTTTACAGAAAAACCTTAAACTATTTTTTGAAAGAACATCTAAAAAAACTTGAGTACCTCTTTATAAGTTACCATATTTTCCTGCCAAATAGCCTCTAAATCCACTTTTTCTGAAAAGCTGCTATACTTTCATATTCTTCTTCCAGATGACGTGCCAAACGAATATAGATCGGTGTTAACTCTTTATATTTCTCCACACTTTCCATGTTTGGCTCATGATAAAAGTTGGCACCTACCATTTCAGAAACTACGTGTAATGAGTCTACTTCACCTAAACTATATAACCCAAGGATTGCCGCTCCTAAGCAAGAGCTTTCGAAACTTTCTGGAACGTATACGTCTTGATGAAAAATATCTGCCATCATCTGTCTCCAAAGTTTCGATCTTGCAAAGCCACCTGTCGCTTGAATTTTTTTCGGTTCACCAATTAGCTCTTTTAAAGCAAGAAGCACTGTATACAAGTTATAAATGATTCCCTCTAAAACAGCACGGATAAGATGTTCTTTCTTATGATGTAGTCCAAGCCCAAAGAAAGACCCCCGCGCATTCGCATTCCATAAGGGAGCTCTTTCTCCTGCTAAATACGGATGAAATAATAAACCGTCAGATCCAGGATTCACTTTTGCTGCTATTTCCGTAAGCAATTCATAAGGATCTTTTCCTAAGCGCTCCCCTTGCTCAACTTCTAACGCACATAACTGGTCACGAACCCACCTAAAAATCATACCGCCATTATTCACCGGTCCACCAATTACCCAAAGGTCCTCAGTTAACGCGTAACAAAAAGTCCTACCCTTCGGATCCGTTACAGGCTGATTTGTGACAACTCGCACCGCACCGCTCGTACCAATTGTAATAGCAACTACTCCAGGTTCTATTGCATTTACACCTAAATTCGATAGTACCCCATCACTCGCACCGACTATAAAAGGAGTAGTAACAAGTACATTCATCTCTCTTGCAAGTTCTTCATGTATCCCTATTAAACTGTGCGTCGTTGGAACAACTGTAGATAGCTTTTCATCTGTAATTCCTGCAACACGCAAGGCCTCTTCATCCCATTTTAAAGATTTCAAATTGAACATTCCTGTCGCTGATGCAATAGAATAATCAATTACATATTCCTTAAATAACTTATAGAAAACATACTCTTTAATAGAGATGAATTTATAGCTCTTTGCAAATAACTCTACATGTTCATTCTTAAGCCAAACTAATTTCGAAAGTGGTGACATAGGATGGATTGGTGTTCCAGTACGAAGGTAAATTTCATGCCCATTCATATCATTCTTTATTTTTTCTGCCCAGCTCGCGCTTCTATTATCTGCCCAAGTGATACATCTCGTTAACGGCTTCCCTGCTTCGTCTACAGCAATGACACTATGCATGGCCGAACTAAAAGAAACACAAAGAATATCACCTGGCTGCACATTACTTGATTGTATAGTTTCTTTAATCGTATGTATGACCGCTTGAAAAATCTCTTCTGGATCTTGTTCTGCTGTTTCTGGCGTAGGAGAATATAAAGGATATTCAATTCCATGACTTGCAATAACAGATCCATCAACCGAAAACAAAACTGCTTTTGTACTAGTTGTTCCAATATCTACACCAATCATATATTTCGAACCCACTATGTAACCCCTTTCAAATTATTTCGATAACAAAAAAGACACTCCATTATGAGAGCTACGTTTTCATAAACTTCACTCTCATAATGGGGCCTTTTTATAACCATTGTGCTGTTTTGAAACTGCATGGTGTCTTTTCATATTGCTGCTTTCATGTAATAAGGTACCAAACTCGGGATTTATTTTACAGGATGAAGTTACATAGAGATTGGTCCTCTCATGAAATAGAAATTTGTGAAAACTTTACTTCCTTATAACTTAGGCGCTTTCGCCCAATCCGCAGCAAACTTTTCAATACCTTGATCTGTTAATGGATGCATAGCAAGTTGTTCAATTACTTTATAAGGAATTGTTGCAATGTGAGCACCTGCCATCGCTACACGCGTCACATGATCTGGGTGTCTAACAGAAGCCGCAATAATTTGTGTATCTAATAGATGAACATCGAATAATTCCGCAATTTTAGCAACTAATAATACGCCATCTTCAGAAATATCATCTAAACGGCCTAAAAATGGAGAAACGTACGTTGCACCTGCTCGAGCAGCTAAAAGTGCTTGGTTCACAGTGAAAATAAGTGTAACGTTCGTTTTCACACCTTTTTCAGTAAGGTAGCGACAAGCTTCTAATCCTGCTAGTGTCATCGGAAGTTTTATTGTAACTTTTTCATCGCCACCGTTAATTTTAATCAGTTCTTCTGCTTGAGCGATCATCTCTTCGGCTGTAACAGCATCTGGCGTTACCTCTGCCGAAACAGATTCAACGTTAGGTACTGCCTGACAAATTTCTGCAATACGGTCTTCAAACTTAATGCCTTCTTTCGCTACTAAAGACGGATTCGTTGTAACACCAGCTAAAACACCTAGTTTATATGCCTTTTTTATGTCCTCAAGATTTGCAGTATCAATAAAAAACTTCATGTTTTATTCCCTCCATTTTTTAAACGTTAACGAGTTATATTATTTCTTCTCTACTGCATGTCCACCAAATTCATTGCGCAGTGCTGCTACAACTTTTCCTGTGAATGTATCATTGTCTAATGAGCGGTAGCGCATTAATAAAGACATTGCGATAACAGGAGTTGCAGTTTGAAGATCTAATGCTGTTTCTACTGTCCATTTCCCTTCACCAGAAGAATGCATAACTCCCTTAATTTCATCCAGTTTCGCATCTTTAGAAAATGCATTTTCAGTCAACTCCATTAACCATGAGCGAATAACTGAACCGTTGTTCCATACTCTTGATACTTTTTCATAATCGTAGTCAAATTCACTTTTCTCTAAAACCTCAAATCCTTCACCAATAGCGGCCATCATTCCGTATTCAATTCCGTTGTGAATCATTTTTAAAAAGTGACCACTACCAGCTTTCCCAGCATATAAGAATCCATTTTCTACAGCTGTATCACGGAAAATAGGTTCAACGATATCCCAAGCTTCTTGATCTCCTCCGATCATGTAACAAGCACCATTACGAGCGCCTTCCATTCCGCCCGAAGTTCCTGCATCCATAAAGTGAATGCCATCTTTCTTTAGTTGCTCATATCGGCGAATAGATTCTTTATAATGCGAATTACCAGCTTCAATTAAAATATCTCCTTTTGATAAAAGCGGTGTAATCTCATTAATAACAGAATCAACAACAGCGTGCGGAACCATTACCCAAAGAATTCTTGGTGATTCCAATGATTGAACAAGCTCGTTTAAATTAGATGTACCTGTAGCACCGTACTCTTTCATTTCTTCCACTGCTCTCGTATTTAAATCAAATGCTGCTACTTCATGTTTATGATTAATTAAATTCTTCCCTAAATTTAATCCCATTTTACCTAAACCAATTAATCCTACTCTCATAATATAATTCCTCCTTGGATTACCTTTCATCATAAATACACATTAATACAATGATGAATATCTTTTTGTCATATTGCTTTACTTATAAGGATGTACTTATTTTTTCAATCCCTCATCTAACCACCATTTAAACTCACTTTCTTGTAACAGAGCATTCGCAGCATCTGGACCATACGAACCCGACTTATATTCATGAAGTGGTAACAAGTTTTCCTCGAATGCTTCAAGTATTGGCTGTACCCATTCCCATGACAATTCAACTTCTCTCCAGTGCGCAAAGAATGTAGAATCTCCACATACAGCATCATAGATAAGTCTTTCATAAGCTTCAGGTATTCCCACTCCTGTTTGCTCACAAGTAAAATGAATACGGATCGGTTCAAGCTCGCCATTGTTCAATGGATTTTTACTATTTAATTGGAGTGAAACATTTTCATTTGGGCTAATTTCAATGATTAACAAATTAGGCTCTGCATTTGGATTACTATCTTGATATTGCTGCTTTAATGTATTTTTAAATTCAATTACAATACGAGTAGATTTTTCTTTCATTCTTTTTCCTGTTCGTATATAAAATGGAACGCCAGTCCAAAATGGGTTATCAATCCATAGGCGAGCCGCAACAAATGTGTCTGTTTGAGAAGAAGGATTTACTCCTGGCTCCTCTCTATACGCTGCAACTTGTTGGCCCTTTATCTCCCCTGAAGCATATTGTCCGCGAATGATATGGTTCTGAACGTCTTCTTTTTTCACTTTACGAAGAGTCTCCATTACCTTTCGTTTTTCCTCACGAATTTCACATGCATTTATCTTTTCCGGCAAATTCATAGCAGTCATCATTAATATTTGCAACATATGATTTTGAACCATATCGCGAATTGCTCCTGCATGATCATAATATGCTGCCCTTTCTTCTACCCCAACCGTTTCACTCGCTGTTATTTGTACATTCGCAATATGTTCTTTATTCCAAATCGATTGGAGAACAGGGTTTGCAAATTCAAGTGCTTCAATATTTTGAACCATTGGCTTACCTAAATAATGATCAATACGATATATTTCGTCTTCTTCAAACGTTCGGCTAAGCTTATCATTCAGCTCTCGAGCAGATGGAAGATCATGACCAAACGGTTTCTCAATCATTAGGCGCTTCCAGCCATCCGTTTCATCGAGTCCACTTCCCTTAATATTTAAAGCAATGGTCTCAAAGAAGTCAGGAGTAACTGAAAGGTAGAACATTCTATTCCCTTGTATATTTTGTTCTTCTTCCCTTTCACGAACTACTTGTAATAACCTTTTATAGTCTTCCGGCTTATTCACATCTAACGGGCAATAACGAAAATACTCTAAAAAATCTTCTACTTCCGGAGTACCTTCTTCCCTGCGACGCGAAAAAGTTTCTATGGATTCTTTTACTCTTTTTTGAAAATCTAAATGAGATACTTCACGTCTTCCAAGCCCAATAACGGATATTTGCTTTGGAAGCTTTTGATCTCTATATAAATTATATAGCGCGGGGTAAATTTTTCTTTTAGCTAAATCCCCCGTTGCTCCAAATAAAACAAAGGTCATTGATTCCAATTTCAGTCCCCCTCGTGATGTATAGTCATTGTTACTATAGTAAAAATGCATTGTACAGAAGCTGCCATTATGGTTGATCCACTCTTGCTTCTTAACTTTTAATTTTTTATATTTGCCGCTTTCTAATTGTCCCCAATATTAATAGTGGCAATTCAAAGCATTTTTACCACATACTACTTACTCGCCTTAACTTATATAAAATAACTTAATTACTTTTAGTAATTTGATTACGTTATGTCTTACATATTAACTACATAGATTATTATCGTCAAGAAAATTGTCTCGGATTAAAGATTTTAATCCCGCAACATCTTATTAGAAATACGTTGAACTGAATAATAAAAAGGCAAGACCGAACATATTCTTGTTCAATCTTGCCTTTTTACTATTGCTTCAAATGATTTTTAACCGCTCTTATAACTAATTCATGATCCTCTTCTGGTGGTAATCCTGAAACTGTTATCATTCCAATAACCCCTACATCTTTTATTTGGACCGGAAAACATCCACCAAACGCAGCATAATCCGACCTATCTAAAAGATACTTTTCATTATATGGAACGCCCGTTATTTCACTTTGTATCTGCATATAATACGAGCTATGATTATGCAAAGAAACAACTCGTTTTTTACGCTCAATCCATTGCGTATTTTCCGCAGTTGTCCCTGTCATCTTGAAATGAAATAGTTGCACACCATTTTTCGCTATATCAACAGCAATCAATTTCCCTTCTTGCCTCGCCGTTTCAACGATAAATAAACCTATTTGCAAAGCATCTTCATTTGTAAAAGAGGAAAATTGAAGTGTTTCCTCCTCTATTAAAATTTGTTTACTGATTTCATTCAAATTTGAAGTACTCATATATTTATCCCCCTTACTCACTTTATGCGACTCTATCGTACGACCTTTCCATATAACTAATACCGTAAAACGTACTCTTCTCTTCTTGGTGCTATTATGAATTATATTTAACTCATTAAAAATGTATGTCCTCTAGTGCTAAACATTTCGTATAGCAGTTTTCTTCCTGCTACATACAAGCATAAAAAAACCAGTTACTTAAGCAACCGGTTCGCTAACAATTTCATATCGGATATTCATTCAACCAAAGGAATGCTTGTTCACGATCATCAAAAAATTTTACAGATTCTTTTGTATTGGACTGTTGTAAATAATTCAGTATCTCCCCTTCTTCAAGAAGAAAAGCAATTGCCTTACTGTGTTTCAAAATCGTTTCATTGAAAAACTTATCTTTCCATACTTTTTGAACAGAAAAATGATCTGGCGTATATCCTTTTCTATCCACCAACACCTTGTATTTCCGCCCCTCGGAAATGAATTGCTGACAAACTTGCTCGAAGCCATTAAACCATTCATAAACATCATCTGTTTTAATCTTGCCGATAAGACTGGTAACAATTATATCTCCCGAAACTGTTGTGCTAATATTCAGTTCACTCAACCTAGAATCATCTCCCTTAGTTACAATTATGCGGAAATATCACGTAAAATCAATAAGGTAAAATTGTTACGCATTAAAGCAACCTTATATACGAAAGGAGCCTATGTAATAGATGACCTTTTGTCACGCATTAAAAAAGGGACAGACTCTCCCAACGGAGAAGCCTGTCCCAAAATCGTTCTATTTTATTTTGCATTAGAACTAACAATCGTGAATTAGAATAATGATTTAATACTTGCTAAAACAGTAAGTACACCTACAATAATAACAAATACGTTGCTCATTTTCCCTTTGTATTTAGCTAGTACTGGCACTTTTTGAATCGCATACATCGGTAATAGACATAAGATAGCAGCAACTAATGGACCGCTTAGAGAATCAATAAGTCCAAGAATACTTGGATTTGTATAAGCAACAAACCAGCATGATAATACAACAAAAGTAAGGACGATTGTCTTAATTGTTTTTTCTTCAATTACTTTTCCACGTGATTTACCGAACTTAATAATCATGTCACGCATTACTTCAAATGCTCCGATATAATGGCCAAGGAAAGACTTTGTAATAGCCACAAAAGCAATGATTGGAGCTGCAATCGTGATTACAGGTGAATTAAGCTCATTCGCAAGATATGAAAGAATTGATAAGTTTTGCTCTTTTGCCATTTTTAAATCCTCTGGAGTCAAGCTTAATGTACTACTCCAAACGAAGAACATAACTACAGCGAATGTCATGATATAACAAACTTTTTGTATTTGCGCACATTTAGCATCAGTAGCTTCTATGCCATACGTAGCTCTCTGCTTCACAACAAATGATGAAATCATAGGTGAATGATTAAATGAGAATACGATGATTGGTAGAACCAACAATATCGTTCCAAAATATCCTGTTCCTGTTGAAGCAGTAGAAACAGCTGAGAAGCTAAGCATTGACGTATTCCACTGTGGAATTAAAGATATTGCGATAAACAGTAGAGAAGCTATGAAAGGATACACTAGCATACTCATGATCTTTACAGTAATATCTTGACCAAAATTCAGTATAGCGATAAGACCAAGAACTAATACAAGTGATAAAATAGCTCTTGGAGGTTCTGGCAAGTGCAATTGATGTACGATAAAACTACTTGCAGTATTTGTAAGCGCAACCGAATACATTAGTACGATTGTATAAATTGAACCGAAATATACGATGTTAAAAATGATACTTGCTTTATTTCCGAAATACTCTCTAATTGTACCTGTGATCCCCTCATCAGCAGAATTAGAAGCGTATATCATTTTAGCAAGTGCCCTATGTGAGTAATACATAACTGGATATGCAAGCAATGTAATTAGTAGTAATGATAATAATCCACCTGAACCTGCATTAATCGGTAAAAAGAGCACCCCTGCTCCAATTGCAGTTCCAAATAGGCTCAATGCCCATGTAGTATCCTGCTTATGCCACTTTTTCGGATCTGCATATTGCTCATTTTTTAGTGCGGTATTTTCAGCTTGAACTTCTATTTTCTTTGCAGTATTCCCGTTCATATAATAGCTCCCCCTTGTATTCTATTCTCGCGTCTCTCTTTATCGCTAACGAACATTTCCTATTTTAGAAAATGAATTCCTTACAAGTTGCCCTACATTGTATGTCCTTCATCAAAATGAATCCAAATTGAAACACTCGCTAGTTAGCGTCCTAATATAATTGTTAGCGTTCACAAAATTGTTTACTCGTAATATCCGCTCTTTATATAAAGACCGCTTAAGAGAACAATATAGAATAGACTTCATATAATACGTTGCAACATTTTTAATAACAGTGTATTACTTTAATGGTTTCTCTTTTTTACTTTTAACAGTAATTTTAGCTAAACCAGCCTCTCATCATTTGTGAGGCATTTCTTTCTCAATTCTATACATCACTTTAATAGCTTCGGCAGCATTTATGGTATTGATTACACAAGCCACTGAAGCACTTTACATACATTTCGCCTCTAACCACACACCTTTCTTACTAGTAATCGCATTTTTTATATTTTCTCCAGAGATAATAAAATTTCTCTCGACGCCCTCATTATAACGTGTATATTTATAAAATTAATATTTTTATATTTTCAGAAATATTAATTGGATATAATTTTACATGGATAATATTTTACAGTTAGCACAAAACCCTTGTCCCTATCACTTAAAACGGAATTGATCAGCAAAAAACACAGTAAAATATTGTTTATCTAAGTTACTTATTTTAAAAATACTTATATATTTCTTTACCGAAAAATTCTATTTTGATTTAAAAAAGATATTCTAGTAAATAATTAATGTGGTTAAAAAGAAACATCTCTTCAAATGTATAAACCGATTTTCAGGATATACATTACAGATATTGCATTCATATACATTTTTAACTTGATCGGTAACGAGAGAACCGCTAACATTTTTGCTAAACAAAAAAGTAAAATAAGCTGCCCATATGGACAGCTTATTTGTATCATTATTAGGATTGGACAAACGAATCACTTCAATGTCTTCTTAATTTTAGTTTTTTCAACTCTTCTTCAGGGATATTTCTATGTTTGTATTGAATGGATTTTATTTCATTTCCTTTTAGATGATATTATTGATTATTACACGATTCAACCTATTCAAAACGAATAATATAATTTTTAAAATCCCTCATTAACTAGCTCTCTTATCGAGTTTAATTTTGCAGAGAGCTCAATAAACCATTCTTCATCCCCTGTTAATAATGCAAGGTCTATAAGATAAAGGATTTGTTCCTTATTTATTACCTTTGATTCAGGGAGTTTGTTAACGTGTTTACTAAAGAGTAAAATCGCTTCGTTCATTGTGTACTTGTCGTCACGTTTCACAATGCTAACTGTAACTACATCTTCCACTTCATCAAGTGATACAATGTAACCAACTATGAATTCACCCTCATTTGATATTCCACGAACCCAATCTCCCACTTTTAAAACATGATTATTATTTGACACCATACCTTTTCACCTTCTTATACATATTTTTTGTAACGATAAAAAAGATATAAAAACTAACTTAAACTGTAATTATTTTCGTTACAGTTGATTTTTAAGAACTCACGGCTACATAATAATTAAGCCGCTTAACGTTCTTGATTAATAAGGTCAACAACTTCTTTCATTGTATAATTCTTTAAATATTCACCTAGATGTTCTTCCGCACCTAAGAAAATAGCAAAAAGAACTTTCCGCATGTTCGAACCTACAATACACTGATCATTTGATTCTGGACACTTCGGCTGCAATGCCCCTTCAGAGGTTATTTGATAAATATTCCAAAGATTAATTTCACTTAAATCACGGGCAAAAATAAACCCTCCACCAGTTCCCTCTTTTGATTGTATAAACTTATGTTTTTTTAACAAACTTAGCACTTTTCGAATGCGTACTGGATGAACACCTGCACTTTCTGAAATAGCATTACTTGTTGACATCCGATCTGGCTGTAAAGCTAAATAAGTTAAACTGTGAATGGCCAAGGTAAAGTCGCTGTTCATTATTGTCCTCCTACGATAAAAAATATGATTTCTCGCTTAGTAACATACTGTAGCCATAAATATTACAGATAGGTTAGTCAAACGTTAAAATATATAAGAAACATGCTTAGCATGAAAAAATAAATCCCTTTATATTCTATCAGAACTCCCCTATATCTCCTAACTTCATTTAACTTTTTAAGTTGCAAATAAATTTAAACAGTCCACTGTTTCTTAACTTGTTCTTCTGCCAATTGCTTAATTTGTGTCCAAATCGTATCTTTACTCACAATAACATTTGTGTGATAGTTTCTATCTTTATAATTAACTGTAACACATACTTCAATCACTTTTATTTCCTCCTTTCAAAATATTACTTATTAATTAGCCATTTTTTGCAATTCCATATTCAAAAATGTTCGAACGCTACGCGGTAAAAATTTTCGAATTTCATCCTCGTTAAAACCAACCTGTAATCTTTTTTCGTCCAGTATAATTGGACGACGTAACATTTGAGGATACTCAATTATTAATTTATAAAACTCATTAAGCGAAATCGCCTCAATATTGATATTTAATTCCTGAAAAGTTTTAGACCTAGTTGAAATAATTTCAGTAGCACCATCTTCAGTTAAACGAAGAATGGATTTAAGTTCATCAACTGTAAGCGAATTTGATACGATATTTTTTTCGGTATAATCAATTTGATGTTCTTCAAGCCATGCTTTTGCTTTTCGGCATGAACTACAGCTTGCTGTCGTATATAAAATCACCATATTTTACACACTCCTTTACTTTTTAAAATTATTATATATATTATTGAAATGTATTAAAAAAAATTACAGTTTAGAATGAAATACACGTTATATTATTTAGTCGTGAATATTTAATTTATCTTTTTTTTACAAACGATGGCAACTCACTTCTAAAAACTATACTGTAATTTTAAACTTTACAGTTCAATTAATCAACTGTTAAGTCTTGGATGCATTCCATTAGCGGAACAAATCATTTTCCTTTTTACGAATGTCCCATAGTGTTACAGCTAATCACTTCTTTAAAGTACATTTTATCCCGCTATTTGAGTGCACCGCCTCAAAATTTAGCAAGAGCAAAAAAGCAAAGGCGCGCGCACTTTGCTTCTTACAAAATCCCTTTTAACTTTTTACCAATTAACTCCGCTACATATTCATAACCTTGTCGCCCAAAATGTAAACCGTCTTTTTCATCATCTTCTACAAATCTTTTATAATTCTGGTCTTGAATCATCTCAGCATATAAATTCAGAAAACAACTTCCTGTTTCCTTCGCCACTTCGTCTACTACACCTGCATACTGACCAAGTACTTTATTGGTTCTATTATGCTGGCGTTCTTCATCAACTGGTGCAGGACTAATAAGTAATACTTTTTCTGGTGAAATCATACTTACAATCTTCTCTAAATTGTCTTTATATATTTGTAATGGTACTGGATCAAATAATACCGAATCATTCGTACCAAGAAAAACTGTTACAAAGTCTGGTTTATAGGATAGTACATCATCTTTAATCCTATGTAACGCATCGAACGTATTATCACCCGGAACACCCGCATTTACTACCTTCCAATTTAGAAACATCTCTTGCAGACGCGGTGTTAACCTCGGCGTTCCATCAAAAAACGTTTCATCAGCTGTAATACTATCACCGAAGCATACTAACGTTTTCATAGAGCCAATTCTCCTTTTACGTACGAAATAACTTCCCTTCTACCGCCTTAATATATCTTTCAGCAGAACGTTCCACCGCCTCATTTGCATTCTCTTTCACTACTCCGTGAAAAGCATTATATAAACGATTAAACTGTAAAGGCTTCACTCGATTCGCCATTTCCTCCACTTTTCTCGCCGGTAATGGAATTAAGTTCGGATAGCTGTACATGAAGCTCACCCACTGCTGATCCGCTACGACTTGAATAATATCACCTGTTAATAAAATACCTTTCCCGTCATTTCCTTGTTCCCAATGTAATACAGAACCGCCGCTAAAGTGTCCTCCGAGACGATGAATAGTAATTCCGTCCGCTAATTGTAAAGACTCGCCAGACCAATAAATAATACGACTACTCGGGCGTACTACCCACTCTTTATCATATTCATGTATATAAATTGGCACATCAAACTTTTCTGCCCATTCTACTTGTGTTGAATAATAATGAGGATGAGATAGTGCAATCGCATCTAACCCGCCCCACTCTTTTATCTTCTCAATTGTCGGTTCATCTAAATAAGTAATACAATCCCATAAGAAACGATAGGATTCCATCTTTACGACAAATGCCGTTTGACCGATTGCAAATTTCGGTTTTGTCGTAATGCTATAAAGTCCATGCTCTTCTTCTATCATTTCATTTTTATATGTACCACTCGATTGCAAGGTTTCTAAAGTCGTCCAAGACTGCCCTTTCGGATTCACATATTGTCTCTCCTCATCACAAATAACACAACTTACCGGTTCTTCCACACTCGCTGCATACTGTACGCCGCACGTTGTACAAACGAAATTTTTCATAATAATTCCCCCTATCCCTATATTTTTATTAAGCTGTTTTTTGTTTATAATGATCTACATTTTTATTTTCGATTAATAAACCTATTAGAGTCAGTAAATAGACAGCTGTAACTGACAAAGGAATGACAGTAAATCCATTGTCTGCAAAAAGAATCCCGCAAACTGACGTTACGAATACAGTCCCTATTGACAATAAACCATAACTTTTACTCTCATAAATCCATACGTACGGTACAAAATGAACACCTATTAACATCGCTACTACAAAAGGTAACCACTCTGGAAATTGAAAATAGGCAAGTAATACAAACGGAATATTTAATACATTTATCCCGCCAATTAATCCAGCTAAAGTCCCTAGCGGATTTCCTTTCGCAAACATATCAATTTTTAATATGGCAGCTATCATTAAACCTAAAGGAAACACACAACCCATACCAATTAAATACACCCACACAACTTGCTTTTCTGAAAGAAGAATACCCGTTACACTCGCTACAATCCAAAACAAAATACCAGCTATTATAACAGGAACTCCTTTCTTCGTTTTTTGTGCTAAATCTTTTTTTGCTTCTGCTATGTTCATTTCACTATCTCCCTCCAACTATTTGTACTATAAAGCCGGATTGATTTCGTCCATCCAATAACGCCAAGCTACTAAGTAATCTTCTAAATCTTCCGGGTGGTGCCTCAAACATGTATCTATACGCAAATATAATCCTATGACTATTTCCTCGTACAAATCTCGTTCTTGTTTATGAAATACACATTGTTTCATCACATAATCAATCGTTTCTTTCGTTATATCTTCCGGAGTTGAACAGAACGCGTAAATTAAGTCATATAAAGGTTCTCCAAGGACTGGTAACGGATCAATTACTCCATGTAACCTATTTTTTCGAAATATAAAATTATGAAATCCGAAATCACCATGTAATAAAAATGGCTGATTTACTCCAGCATCCCTATTTGCTAGTTTAAGAACTTTTCTATACTCTTCCTCACTTATGTAACGTTTTACATTTTCATAAGCTGTTTTCACGTTTCCCGTTAAAAATTCATTCCAAGATTGAACCGGATTTTCTTTCCATCCCCAGCCATCTGCCTCTGGAACAATTTTATACTTATTAATAACTTCTTTTACAAGTGTACGAAGCGTACTTCGTTTATATCCTTGTTCGTACGACGTACTGCCTTCAAGGAAAGAATACACGAAATATGTATGGAAAGGTTCCTTATACAAAAGCTTTGACAATAAAGTATTCCCCTCATAAAACGAAAGAAAATGAGATTCTTCACGTATTACTTCCGCTTCATTCAGCTTTACTACATATTTTTCATCCAACAAATATACAGTACTTGTCGTTCCTCCGTTCAACACTTTCACACTATTTGGATAATGTGAAATCACTTTCTCCTTAACGAGTTGTGCAGCAATTATTGAAATGTCCATTTCCTCACCCTTTAATTCCGAAGATTCCCTTAATTAAAAAGACAACTTTACTATTATTTGACAAACAAATAGGAAACCCCTTCCAAAATCTTAATATAAGAAAAATTCATTTACTTTTATATTTCAAAAATAAGGAAATAATAAAAACAACGCTATATACATATAGGAGGTCAATATGAAACCTGAATTTTTAAAAGCTGTACATGATGCCATTGGAAATGTCGAACACATTCATATAGAAGAAAGCGGTGCTGACAGCTTACTTATCCATCATGATGATGCACAGCAGTTACAACAAGTCGCTAAAACGTTAGAAAACAACAATTTCCGCTCTGCTTTAAGAACAACTGGAGATGCTTCTTATATTGAAGTGTTGAACAGATAAT
Organism: Bacillus cereus group sp. BfR-BA-01309; assembly: GCF_022664315.1. Lineage (NCBI taxonomy): Bacteria > Bacillati > Bacillota > Bacilli > Caryophanales > Bacillaceae > Bacillus > Bacillus cereus group sp. BfR-BA-01309. The sequence goes on along the minus strand of NZ_JAKUHE010000008.1, from coordinate 20,426 downwards.
GAAAGTCCGGATGTATTCTGGGCTTTCTTTTTTTATCCAATTGTACTTATGTGTAGCAAACCATTTCATATTATCCATAAAAATCCAAATAGTTATTGAATACTTATAAAATCACACTTTACCACTTCAATTCCCCCACACCAGGCTCAATAAACTTCCCTGAAGCATCCCCATTTGAATCTATTACCCAATCATATATATTTTGTGCACCTTCAGCCGGAGTCATATTCGCATCAAAGGCACCAATGTCAGTCTTTAATTTTCCAGGATGAATTGCCGTTACACGAATTCCTTTACTTTCAAACTCTTGTTGTAAGCAGAGTGTTAACATATTTTGCGCTGCTTTAGCAATTCGATAGGAATAGGAGAACTGGCCTTGTGGAAATTCTTTGTTCGCCATTTTATGTAATGACCCTAAGCGAGAGGACACATTTATTATTCTCGGATGATCCGATTTCTCTAAAGATACATATGTACCTTTTACAGCTCGAATTACACCTAAACAATGAATATTAAATACGTCCATTAACTCTTCTGAATTCGTACGTAAAACCTCAGTCTCCTTTCCAGTAATGCCAGCGTTATTTATAACTAGATCCAAATACTCTGTATATTCTTCGAGCTGGTTCTTAATTTGCTCCGTACTCTCATCAATCGATAAGTCTGCCAATATAGGAAAACATCTACAACTAAACATTTGCTTCAATTGCGTTACCGCAACCTCAGTTCTAACTAACGGATAAACGACATGCCCATTTTCATGAAATATTTTGACTAGCTGTAACCCTAATCCGCGATTTCCACCTGTAATAAACACTCTCATATATCCATCTCCTTATTTTTATAATAAATAAGAAAATCCATCCACTTACCATTCTCTAAAGAACACGCCTCTCTCTTACATTCAAAAGAAAAACCTGCTCGTTCCGCAAGGCGAACGGATGGCTCATTATCAACATGTATATGTAATTCAATTCTATGAAAATGAAGACTATTAAAAAACAACGATAACGCAGCTTTCACGCTTTCCATGCCATATCCATTTTTCCAGTATTGATTATGTATGGAATACCCCATCATCGCCCATTGATAGTCCATACGTAAAATTTTTATTAGCTCTAGCTTTCCAATATTAGCTCCGTCTTCTTTACGAAAAATACCTAATACATACATCTCATCTCGATGTGCTGCTTCTTCAAAACCTCTAATCCATTCCGTGAACCATTCTTTTGTTGATGATGCCATAACTTGATAGCCATCGTCATATTTATACTGCGATGGTAGCCTCTTATGAAATCCATCGAACCAACTTTCATAATCATCATTTTGAAACGGACGGATCATAAGTCTCTCTGTCTCTATTTGTAATAGCGGCAGTTTCATTTATATCTCTTCCTTTAATTAATGTTTGAATATTCTTTATTATCTTACAAGAAATAGAAAATCTAGTAAATTATTATGTTTTTGATGAACAGAGCTCTGTTAAACTACAATGCCGATTTTTAAGACATACAAAAAGGAAACCCCGTTCTGAAGGGTTTCCTTTTGCCATCACACTACCAATGTTATCTATGATTTAAAAAGGTATATTCTGTCTTTAATATTCCATAAACATCGACATCTTCATATGTATTTAATAAAAGTCTATTCTGTCTCAATGTGCCTTCTTTACACAAACCCGACTTTTCTAACACCTTAATCGATGATCTGTTTCTGGAAATAGCAGATGCCCAAATTTTATTTAGACCTAATTCAATAAAGCCAAAATGAATCATTCTATTTACAGCCTCGGTTGCAAAACCTTTCCCCCAATAATTCTTACCAATCCAATAACCAAGCTCACCTCTATTGTTACCTTTGTCAATTCTTAGTGTAATTGTACCTACAATTTCTCTTGATTCTTTAGAAATGATTCCTAAAGGATATTCGATTCCTTGCCTCATAAGTTCTGGTTGCATATCGACCCAATCTTGCGCGAACTCCAATTTATATGGGTGTGGAAGCCCAAGAATATTGGCTAATTCCTTGTCATTAGCTAATTCTTTAATTCTACATACATCATCATTGGTAAAAGGTTCTATACATAAATTCTCAGATTCTAATTTTATAGCCACATTTTCTCCCCCTTGTACTGAAATTAATTAACTTCCTTTATTTTCAATATTACACTAAAAATAAACAAAAAGTTTCAAATATTAACAATATCCACTAACAGAATCATAAACAAAAAATCCAGCTATGCTTTGTACATAACTGGATTCCTCATCATCTAATCACTTTTTATTTTACAAGTGCATCTTCTCTTAATTCCCTCTTCAATACTTTCCCTAAAGCATTTTTCGGTAATTCTTCCATAAATACCACTTCGGGTATTTTATAACTTGCTAGTTTTTCTTTACAGTGCTGTATAATTTCTTCTTCCGTTAAAGGCGTTTGCATATCTTTTACAATGTACGCTGTCGGAATCTCTCCCCAAAAGTCATCCGGAACTCCAACTACTGCAACTTCTAAAATACCATGTAGTTCATGAATGACATCTTCTACTTGATCTGGATATACGTTATCACCACCACGTATGATAACGTCTTTATATCTTCCCATAATATGCAGGAACCCGTCGTCATCTATCATGCCAGCATCGCCCATGTTAAACCAATTATCTTTTACTACCTTCTTTGTCGCCTTTTCATTATTCCAATACCCTTTAAACATGTATGGACTTCTTACATGAATCTCTCCGACTTCATTTGCTATTAGTTCATCACCTGTTTCTGGATGAACAATTTTTAACTCTACATGTTTCAGTGTTTTCCCTACAGAAGACATCTTTTCTTTTCCCATCATTGGATGCCATGAAGTTACAACCCAACCTTCTGTACTCCCATAGCCTTGCACCATATAAATTCCTTTTTCCATATATTTTTGAATAAGTGTTTCTGGCACTTTTGTTCCACCGCTTTGTGCTACTTTAAAAGTTGAAATGTTACGTTCTTTTTTATTTAGCTCATCAAGCATGTAGCTATAAACAGCTGGGAACGCAAGCATCGTCGTAACCTTCTCTTCTTCAATCTTATCCCAAATAAGAGCAGGATTCGAATCAGCTAAAAAGATCATCGTAACACCATGATAAATACAATTTAAAATAGACAGCACGCCACTCATATGAAATAAAGGATGCACGGATAAAAAGCGTTCACCTGCAGGCAATTCTCTTTGGCCCGCAATTTCAGTAAAATAATGATGTAAGTTTTTATGTCCAATTACACATGCTTTTGCCTGTCCAGTCGTTCCTGAAGTAAATAAGTAAATCGCATCATCATCTTCATGAACTTCTACGTTCGGTTCTGTCATTGTCTGTTCTTGTAATGTTAATTCAAATGAACCAAAGCCTTCTTCTGTCGTTTTAATTACATAAGGAATTTCTTTAACAGCATCAATCTTTAGAACTTCATGAAATTCTTCATCAATAACTAATACTTTTAATTTTGCTTCTTTTACAATCGTTTCTAATTCATACGCAGTAAGCTGATGATTTAGCGGAATACATACAGCTCCAATTTTTAAACTTGCCATCATAACGCTTGGAAACGGATGATTATTTTTGCATAGTATTCCAATACGATCTCCTCTTTGTACACCGTTTTGTAACAAATAGTGTGCAAGCTGATTTACGCGTTCATTATACTGTTGAAACGAATACCTTTTCTCTCCGCCTACAAGCGCTTCCAAATTTGGTGACTGCATTGCTCTTTTTTGTAATAATTTTTGTATCGTTCTCAAGTAAAACTCCCCTTTATATATGTTAGGCTTTTTATTTTACCAGATTAACTATTAATTTACTAAAGATTACACTTAGTGAATATAAAATCAATAAAAATAGCCATCTACTTAACAAGTAAATGGCTATTCCCTTTTATATATTAGAATACTGCTTATTCATCACATATCGTACATACTCAGGCGCACTTTTATCAATCTCTTCATCACTTAATTTATATTCGGCACCATATAAATAAAATGAAGGTATAAATTTCATGTCTGTATATAAGCACGTAGCTTGAAATGGTTTCGTCAACTCATCCATCGTAATTCCGCTATTTTCATAGTCTTTTTCTAATCCACCTATAGAAATAGCTAAACCAAATTCTTTCCCCTTCACTTTATCTCCTTTTGATCCGTACGCAAATCCATATGTTAATACATCATCAAACCATTTTTTTAATAATGGTGGTGAGCTATACCAGTAAAGCGGAAATTGAAATATATATCGGTCGTGTTCTACTAACAGCTTTTGCTCTTCTTCCACATTAAACTCCCAATTCGGTGCCACTTTATACAATTCATGCACCGTAATTTCATCCGAATGTTTCTCAAGTTCTTCTATCCATCTTTTATTAATTTTTGATTTTTCAATATCAGGGTGTGCTACAATTACAAGTGTTCTCATCATTTCCCATCCCCTTTTCAAATTATTCAATCCTTTACGTATTAGTATGAGTGAGTCACATATAATTGAAAAGTACGTACTTTAAAGTGCTATAGGAACCTTAAAGTACCTTTGGAGGTGTTATATGAATCAAAATGAAGACTGCCCAATTGCAACGACACTTGATGTAATCGGCGGAAAATGGAAAGTTCATATTTTATGTGTTTTGATGGATGGAAAAATGCGAACAAATGAAATCCGGCGAGAAATCCCAAACATTACGCAAAAAGTTCTTACACAACAACTTCGGCAACTTGAAGCTGACGGGATTATCCATCGTACTGTATATCAAGAAGTACCACCAAAAGTTGAATACACAATAAGCGAGTACGGGAAATCTTTAATGCAAATTATGGATGAACTATGTGAATGGGGAAAAGATCATCAAATCAAAAGATTACATGACTAAAAAAACGTACCCATTTCTTTACAGACTAGCGGGAACGGCACATCACTATCAAGCTAACAAAAAGACCTTAATAAGAAAGCTTTCATTTTTACAGTCCATTTAAAATTTAGCTTGATAGTGATACGGCAAGACCCAAATAAAGAAATACATTAGACAAATAGAAAAACAACAACAAATACGACTACCGTTACTAAGAACATTACAGTTACTGAAGTGCTTTCTTTTGAAGTCTAAACAGTCACCCTTTAAGCTAAACTTAATAATATCGCTTTTGTACGGTTATCCGTTACTTCATAATAAATTTCTAATCCTTTCCGAGTACCTGTAACGACTTTAGTAGCTTTTAGTTTAGATAAATGTTGACTAATTGTACTTTGAGGCATTTGTAATGTTTCATACATTGTCGTTACGTTAATAGGACCTTTTGCAAGCATTATTTTTACTAATGATAAACGGACCGGATGCGCCAACACCTTTAATACTTCAGTGATTTCTTCATACATTTCTTTCATACTTTTTCTCCCCTTTTATATAAAGTGAAACTTTAATCAGTGGGGGTTTTCTTCATCCCCCACTGATTATTAGTTGAACCAATCGGGCTTTTATGGGCAGTTGATCCCCCGCCTAACTTCTTTGCTTTCGCTGAATTTTGAGGCGGGGGTCTTACTGCCCATTAAAGCGGGATAACTATTAATGATATCCATATATATAATTCGAAAGGATATACGATTTTATGTCCGTCATTTTAAAAAAATATTAAATACTCTCTTCAGATGGAGGGAATCCTCCCTATTCTATAGATTATTCTTTCACTCGATATTATCTGGTAGGGGCCTTCCTTACTGAGACCCTCTGCCGTTGCTCCCTTGCTGGTGCCCATTATTCCCTTGCGATTCTCTTCCGTTGTTTCCTTGGCCATTTCCATTATTCCCTTGCGATTCTCTTCCATTGTTGCCTTGACCATTTCCATTATTTCCTTGCGATTCTCTTCCATTGTTGCCTTGACCATTTCCATTATTCCCTTGCGATTCTCTTCCGTTGTTTCCTTGACCACTTCCATTATTCCCTTGTGATTCTCTTCCGTTGTTGCCTTGACCATTTCCATTATTCCCTTGCGATTCTCTTCCGTTGTTTCCTTGACCATTTCCATTATTCCCTTGCGACCCTCTACCGTTGTTCCCTTGCTGATTTCCATTATTCCCTTGTGATCCTCTTCCATTGTTCTCTTGCTGGTGCTCATTATTTCCTTGCGAGCCTCTTCCGTTATTCTCTTGCTGGTGCCCATTATTTCCTTGCGAGCCTCTTCCGTTATTCTCTTGCTGGTGCCCATTATTTCCTTGTGAGCCTCTTCCGTTATTCTCTTGCTGATTCTCGTTATTTTCTTTTATCTGCTTCGGTTGTTGTTCCTTATATTGCTTTTGTTCTATATACTCTTTCTTCTCGTTGCTTTCTTCTTTTACAGGAGGTGCGTCCGATGATGCATCAGAAGATGACTTTTGTTGTTCTTGATTAGACGGCAGTACAGGTGGAGTAAGCGATTTTTTCTTCTCATTCTCTTGTTTTATATAAACGCCCGTTCCAACTCCTGCTTTCTTGGCATCCTCCCGCATTTGCATCGTACTGCTTTGATATTTAACTGTAATATGTTTTATCTCATACTCTTTCTTTAATTCTTGCAAAGCTTTTTCCAACTGTGGTTCTAGCGATTTGTCCTTTGCAACAGCTGTTAGCATAACTTTCTTATCATTTGTTAAGTACTTATCCTCTTGACTCTGCTTTATAATCGTACGTATTACATCTTGCAGATGCTCATTTTCCCATCCTTTCATTTCTTTTAAAATACGCCTTCCGTCATCATTACAAGCTCGTAAATCTATAACACGAAGATCCTCCGTTACGCTTGCCTCTAAACTTGGATTTATATCAACTGAGACATAAGCAAACACTTTTTCTTCTGGTTGATTGTAGAAAAACAGCAATACGCATAGAAAACCAGCAACAATGACTGTTGTAGGCTTTAAGAAAGGTGGTATGGAAAAACGCGCAACTCTTTGTTCTTGTTTGTTAAACGAGATTTCCTCTCCTATCATGTATGGATGCGCTTTTCTTTTAAATGTAATAAACTCTCCATTTGGAGTTAAAACAACTACGTTATGCTTTTTTATATCCATCACAATTCCTTTATTCATCATGCTTTTCCCCTCTTATGTAATCAAGAATATATGTATAGTTGTTTGCAAAAATAATGCACATTGCAATAATGTATTTTCTATGTCGTTCCAACGTTTTACGACTTACCCTAACACGTGGTTCAATATCTTTTAAGGGTAATTTTTTCTTTCGGAAGAGCTCTTCCATCATTTCCTCTTCTTTTATAATAATCTTCACAATTTCTATTAGGTGCTCACGCGTATCACGATGCTTAGGAGATTCTTTAGCAAGCTCTGAAAATGTGATTTTAAACTCAGCTAGCACACTTTGAAAATGAAGAATTTCCTCCTTACGGTTACTGTTTTCCATCTCTTTCATATACTCCGTGAGCGATACTTGCATTTCTAACATTTCCTCTTGCTCATCTTCTTTTAAAAAGACAAAGTTATGTTTAGACTCCTTACGTATATAGTCAATTACATCTCTTTTTATAAGAAGATCAGCAAACGCTAAAAAATATTTCCCTTTTTTATATGAATACTGTTCAATTGCTTCGTTAAACGCAAACAGTCCAATACTATATTCATCATCCTGTTCTGTAATATATCGGCGACAGACAGACGATATTGATTTTCTAATAAAAGGCTGATACTGTACGATAAATGCTTCCTTATCTCCTCCGTTGTTTTGTATATCACATACGATATCTTCTATTTTCGGTTTTCTTAGGATCTTCATTACTAAACTCAACACTAGTAATCTCCCAGCCTCCTTCAAATAGCAAAAAGGTCACTAAACAAGTGACCATTCAACCACATTTTGTTAGTACTTTTCTTGAGGTTTGTCCTCTTGCTGTTACTTATATTTTTCGAGACTAACTTTTTTCACCGTTTTCCTAATGATTGCTCTTTTCTCTCGGCACTATAGTTAAGCCTGTATTTTAATGTACTTTCTTATTTTCTTCCGCTTGTTTTGCTTGCTCTTTTTCTATTTTATCTGCAATACTTGAATAACTCTTCTCTATGTCATTGGTAATTTCATCCTTTTATTTCGGATGCCCACTTAATCTAGTAATTTTATTAACACTTCAATATTCTTTCATCATCATTTTTCTTCTATTAATTTTCTTCACTAATATATATTCGTAGGAATACAAAGTTTTATGGGGGTCAAAAAATATTTTTTATAAAAAATATTTATTTATTTCAAAAATAAAAACCATTGATTTGAAAAAAGGCTAATCAATGGTTTTCTTATAATATCTATTAAATTAAGTTGGACTCTCATTATATATAAGAATATCTGCTGTTCTCACTATTTCCTGCCAATTTTCTCTATTGTTATCTTTCTTGATTATCATAATATGTCTTATCTGCATACTTTTGATCATTTCCTTTTAGATAAGCTAATATTACTTTGGGATTTTTAAGTAAGGCCCAGTCCCCATATGTATCAAATTTTCTTCACGAAGTACGGTTTTTCGACGTACAAGGAATTACATAAATCATTAGTTGGCTGTCTAATGATTTATCAATATCTGTTTCTAGTTTTATAACTCTGTAATAGATGCAAGGCTAATTGCTTACAGTATAAAACCAAGGCAATTGTTTAACATATGTATCGCTATGACATATGCAAGCGATCTTTTAGAAATCAGATAAGCAATAGTAAGTATCACCGCGCCTGGTAAATAAATGGCATAATCCGAAAGCTGGTTCGTATGAAGGAATGTAAAGATTAGAATCGAAATGATAGATGCAATAGCAGTACCAATATAATGTGAAAAGCGATTTATTAAAATATGACGAAACACAATTTCTTCAAGTATTGGACCCAGAATACCAAATACAAGCAATGTAAATATAAGAGGTACCTCCGCACCTGCTTCAAGGAGCTGTTCTTGGTTCTCTGGCTGATCAGTTGCTAGAAAATGCATAATAGAATTCTCAATAATTATCATAAGTAAAACCACCATAGGAATACTTACTATTTTCAAAATTGTTTTCTCTTTAAAATATGCAAAACTCTCAATAATTTCGTTCTTAAATAAAATTATTCCAACAATAGCAGGTACAGTAAAACCGATGGCACCAAGAGCAAATTCTGATTCAACTAAATTGTTGTTAGTTAAAAGTGATATGCCAAATAATATGAACAAACCAATTTGAAATGGTAAGAACAGTGTTAAAATTACTAGCATAATAAGTTCTTTTTTATTCTTGTTTATAAAGTTCACTTTAATATCCCCCTAATTAAACTACCTACAATCTTTGATTTTTCTTTCTGCATAAAGTTCTCCTTCCAAATATATTCTTATAAGTTAACAGACCGAACGGTCCGGTCCGGAGTCTAATGATACTATAAGTTTCTAGTTTTTTAAACCCTTTTTACAAATGATTAACAAAATAGAAAAAAGCAAATATATTTATAACTCAGTTTCTTATTTACAATCAAATTCCAATACTCATTAATTATTTCTTTTATAGAATGAAGTGATCAGGCTTTTACCCACAAGAACTGCGAGAGGTAATATTATATAAGAAGTGAAAGTGGAGTAGTCCAAACACTTTAGCTAAACATATTGATAAAGATTATATATAATACTCATATGTCTATGCACTAAAATTAACTATATATTTTTACATCTTCTACGATTTTAGGTAAAATTAGTTGTCTAACATGACTAAATTAAACAATTGATCATGTTATTTTTGACAGAAAATTCATTTAAAAAATATAAATAATACAATTAGATTAACCTCTGTTCAAACTGTATTGTTTGAGGTTTCCATAAGATAGGGATTGATAATATATTTTTGCTTCACACTTATTTATACTTACAAAAAAATAGAGGATAAACATTCCCTGGAATATTAAGCTCGTTTTTATGAGGAGGACTACAAAGCATGACTAAAGTTGATACGGTAAAGGAAAAAATTATTGAAACATCTTTATATTTATTTAATACTAATGGGATAACTCGCACATCCATCCAGGATATAATGACAGCTACTGAACTACCTAAAGGGTCTATTTATCGTAGATTCAAAAATAAAGAAGAAATTGTCCTTGCTGCCTACGACAAAAGTGGTGAGATTATGTGGAGTCATTTTCATAAAGCAATGGAAAATAAAAAGACAGCAATCGATAAAATTCTTGCCATTTTCCTTGTATATCAAGATGCAGCTAATAATCCTCCTATTGCTGGAGGCTGTCCATTGCTTAATAGCGCAATTGAAAGTACTGGAGTATTCCCAGAATTACAAACAGCAGCAGCAAAAGGTTATGATGATACAGTAATGTTAATGGCTTCTCTCATAAAAGAAGGAATAGAAAAACATGAACTTAAAGAAGATATAGACATTAGATCGCTCGCTTCTTTTCTTGCATCTTCAATGGAGGGCGCTATTATGGCAAGTCGAGTATCGAACGATAATATACACCATCAGTATTTTATTGAACAAATAAAACATCATCTTCTCACTTATTCTAGATAAGTGAGAACTTGCATTGCTTTTATTCCATTTTTAATAGCCTTAAATTGAATAAACCCCTCTCATAAAAAGTATTTTCTGTTTATGAGAGGGATTTAAAAATAACCTATCCATAGTGATACTGCCGCAACTACTAACAAAGCAAAACAAATTATGATATTTCGAACCCACTTCTGAATATCATCAAAATACCGTTCTATAAATATAGCGTTGATATAAACGATAAGAAATAGAACAACGAAAGTAAAAGACCCCAATTTATCGTTGAATTTTTCATTGGTATACGTGCTTACATGAAGGAATAGAAAAACAAACACTACTATGAATAGCTCAAATATCCGTCTTTTATTCAACCTGCCACCACCTTACATTAATTTCCTTTCATTCCATTTTATCAGAACATAATGTGTAGCAGTATATGAATATTATATTCATGTCAAAAAGGCTAACAATTCAAGATTGTTAGCCACTACTTTCCATATTCGTACCTTTTATCACTTTACTTCCTAACAACCGGAATCCACATTTCACCAAATACTAAGCCGTCTCTTTGCCCCATCTCAACTGTTGTATTTGGCCCACCAACATAAGCAAAATCTGTTGCTTCTCGTAAAGCTTGACCGAAGGCCATGCCAGTAAGCTTATTACTTAGCTCTTCAGCCGTTTTGTCTTCCCCTTTTACTACTAAGTATTCTCCCTTCGGAAACTGGATCACTCTAGATTCTTCTTCTATTTGTGCCTCTGTCATAACACCAGCATAATACATCATCTTGTTATTCACTGCTTCGCTCACAGAAAAAATGTATTCGTTTGTAGCTAGAGATTTTAAAGTATCCAACCTTCCATCTTCTTTAACAGCTGACCAAAAGTCTTCCTTTTCTTTATTGATTCCAGCAAAGTCTGTATAGTCACTCTTAATTTCAGTTCCAATACCTAACACAATAAAGCTATCTTTTTCTTCTATCGTATAATTTTTCATATTTAATACCTTCCTTTTTTTAAAATGAATCAAACGATTTATCTTTTCATCTGATGAGTTTATAATAACTTTAAATCATGTCAAAAAATGATACTGTTTAGGAGACTCCAATGAAAAAAGTTGAACGGATTAATACAATTATGCGGTATATCAACAATCGCTCTCACTTTACAATTACTGAAATCATACGAGAATTTAACATATCACGATCGACAGCTATTCGAGACATTAGAGAAATTGAAGCTATGGGCATGCCACTTGTCGCTGAAGTTGGAAGAACTGGTGGATATTTTGTCATGCATAATTCTATCCTGCCCGTTGTTCGCTTTACTGATAACGAAGTCAAAGCTCTTTTTATTGCCTTTATGGCCACGAGAAACCAACAACTTCCCTATTTAAAAAGTCGTCAATCTTTAGCCGAAAAGCTACTAGGACTCATCTCAGAAACCCAGCAAGATGACCTCGTTCTTTTAAATCAACTTTTGCTTTTTGAAGGGACTAACCCTCATAATCCCGATTTACTGGAGCTTTCTGACCTACCCCACCCTATGTTAGAAAAACTCATCCAAATCCTTCTTTCCGATAGACATTTATTGATTACTGTCAAAGAAGTAGAAATCAAGTCTTATCCAATTTATCTATTACACCTTTATCAAGAAAAAAGCCATTGGATTATTGAAGGGTTTGACTTAAAAGAAGAAAAGAAGCTGATTTTTCCTGTCGATGACCTCATCAATATTGAACCGTACACAACGAAAAAAAGGTTAAGTAAGAAAAAGATTTTAGAAAAACTAAGTAGGAAGGAAGAAATAATCAATCTCGTACTTGAATTAGGACCGAAGGCGATTGCCCAGTACAAAAAATACCATCCTTTCAAAGTTTCAATATCTTACACAAATCCTTACCAATCTACAGCCATTTTAAAAACATTTATCGATGTGAATAATTCCGATGAACTGACAGAGATAGCAAATTGGCTGCTTTTCCTAGGGAAGGATATTACAATCAGGGAAATGCCTGAAGAAGTATTAAACGATTTACAAGAGCGACTATCCTTATACTGCCCTTGAGCGATAATCCGTTAAACTAAAAATATTGAGTTTAATTCGTTACCAGTTGTCCATATTTTCTACCATGAGTGCGTAACAACTAATAAAAGCACGGAAAATCTTCCGTGCTTTTTCAAAAATATATATAATTTCGAATGACTACATTCACTTACCCTAACTGACGTTTAAATGCTTTACTAGCGAAAAAGTAAGAGATGATCATGATGCCTACGCACCAAATGAGTGCAATCCATATATCGTTGCCAACAGTACCGTTATATAAAAGGGCACGAATCGCATTCACAATTAAAGTTACAGGCTGATTCTCTGCAAACGCACGAATAATTTTTGGCATCGTTTCGGTAGGGACGAAGGCCGAACTAATAAATGGAAGAAAAACGAGTGGGTACGAGTATGCTGTCGCCCCTTCCATAGACTTCGCTGTCAGCCCTGGAATGATAGCTAGCCATGTTAGCGCTAACGTAAACATCCCCAGTATTCCAGCTACTGCAAGCCAATCTAGCATATTAGCACTAGAACGAAAGCCCATTAAGAGCGCAACAAGCATAACCACCACGATAGTAAGCATATTAGCAACAAGAGATGTTAAAACGTGAGCCCATAATATCGATGAGCGCTTAATAGGCATCGTAATGAATCGTGCCATTAGCCCACTCTTTATATCTGTAAATAATCGTACAGAAGTGTAAGCCACACCGGATGCGATGGCCATTAGCAAAATTCCCGGCAATAAATAATTGACGTAGTTATCCGTTCCTGTCTTTATAGCCCCGCCAAATACGTAAACAAACAATAGCATCATCATAATCGGTGTAATCGCTACAGTAATAATTGTATCTGGACTACGCATAATATTGCGCATTAAGCGCCCTAGTAATACCCCTGTTTTGTTTTTCATTTACATCTCCCCCTTTTTACCGATAATCGCAAGGAAAATTTCTTCCAATGTCGGCTGCTTCTCGATATACTCCACTTTTGCTGGCGGGAACCTCTCTTTCAGTTCAGTAAGAGTACCTGTCGTAATAATTTTTCCGCTATGCAAAATTGCGATACGATCAGCTAGCTGTTCTGCTTCTTCCAAGTACTGAGTCGTGAGCAAAATCGTTGTGCCGCTGCCGGCAAGTTCCTTGACTGTATTCCACACTTCAATCCGCGCTTCCGGATCAAGTCCAGTCGTTGGTTCGTCTAGAAAAATAACTGCTGGCGCCCCAATCAAACTCATCGCGATATCAAGTCGGCGCTTCATCCCGCCTGAATACTGATCTGCTCTTTGGTTGGCCGCATCTGTCAGGCTAAATCTTGCAAGTAGATTGTCAGCAACTTGGGTGGGACTAGAAACACCACGTAACTTGGCAATCATTATCAAGTTTTCCCTCCCAGTAAGCATGCCGTCTAAAGCTGCGAACTGCCCTGTCAAACTGATACTTTTCCGAACATGATCTGGTTGGTGCTGAATATCAAACCCGCAAATACTTGCTTCACCATCATCTTGTTTCATTAGTGTCGAAAGGATATTGACCGTTGTCGTCTTTCCCGCTCCATTTGACCCTAGCAGCGCGAAAATTTCGCCACGCTGCACATCAAAATCCACTCCCTTTAAGACTTCTTTGTCTTTAAAAGATTTTTTTATCCCTTTTACAGAAATCGCTGCATTACTCATACTTTTTCCCCCTTATAAAATTAATTACCTATACCCTCTATTTAGTATCACTGATAATCTGTATTACTTAGTAGTGGTTTAAAAATAGAACTGAATAGCGATGGCGGCAGTTCACGTTGGTAACCAGCTAATCAGTCGGTATGACTTATTCCACTTATTTTTTTCTCAATTTCTTCATAATGCTTTCATTCAAATCTTCACGATACTTGGAGACATACGTTTTCGCGTTTGCCACAAGTTCATCCGCAAAGGATGCTACGTCCTCTCCAGTAATATCAAGCACTTGTCTGCCTTCCGCTGCACCGGCTTCAAACAAATCGATTAATTCATACTGTATATGCAGCATATCCATCCCATTACCTGCTGAGAAATTCCACATGTAGTTTTGAATTTTCTTAAACACAAACTGATAGTCCTCTGGCAGTGCTCCAACACGTGCCATCATCATTTTGTACTCTTTTTTATCACCAATTAATTTTTTAAACATTTCCAACATCTTATTTTCCTCCTTTTTTATAAAGCAGTACAAGAAACTCTCCAATTATGTGCCGAAACATTTTATATTATGAGGCTAGTTTGACTTCAAGACGTTAATTTTTGAAGATACAAAATCCCATTTTTTCCAAAACAATTCAAGCTCCTGACGGCCATCCTCATTTAATGAATAAAACTTACGTGGCGGTCCCATATCTGATGGTTTCTTTTCAATATTCACAAGCTTTTTCTTTTCTAATCGTACGAGGATAGTATAAACTGTCCCTTCCACGACTTCGGTAAACCCAAGATCATTCAGGTGGCGGGTAATCTCATAGCCATACGTTTCACGACGGCTAATGATTTCCAGTACACACCCTTCCAGTGAACCTTTCAGCATTTCAGTTAAATTTTCCATGTCCTGATCCTCCTTTACCCCCTATTCTGTCTGACTTATATTCAGTATCACAGAGTACTAAGGCGAATTTTTACTGAACAGTCTTTGAGTGAAATCACACTATTCAGTATTACTTATTACAACTACATTGTATGACTAAGTAGTGATAGATGTCAACTGATTTTCAAATTTTTTCTAAAATCCGCTATTCCCTATCGTTTACTGAAAATATTTTGAGAATCAACACTACTCAGTATTACCTATTACAACTACATTGTATGACTGAGTAGTTGTAAATGTCAACTCGATTTTCGAAAAAATTAAAAATCCGCTTTCCCCTAACCAAATACAACCGCACCTATTACATAACCGTTTGGGAATTCCCTCTCATTTCACAACTATAGAGATATAAAATTTTGGTTTTGAGGATATATTAAAATCTTGGATTGATGAGCATACATATTACTCCTATTATGAGTAATATGTATGCAACATTTCAAAAAAATAATAAAAAGAGCGGATTCAAAGTGTAGTTTAAATCAGCTCTTTTTTAGTGCTTTTATACCGATACATTTTGTTTCTCACTACGCTTTTCTATAAATATAAAACATAAAAATAGGTGCGATCAAAGATTAGCCGTACATGAGACGAGCCACTAAAATACCATCCACATTAGACATTTTTACGCTGTATCCTCTTTTATTTATGGTAGTTGATTCACAACACTATCTAAAAATTCTTCTACCTTTTCTTTTGATGTATCCGGCGCGTGATAACCAATCGTAAATGTAAGTCTTTCATTATAAGAGCTTGCTCCCATTGAAAAGAATGGTGCATACATAATAGGTGATGTCATATACCCGTCCTTAGCTTGAATTTCATCAAACTGAATAGGTTCATCAGCAATCACCCCGAAATTTGTCAGTAACGGCAACGCCATCCCCATTTGTACAGCCTGTTCGTATTGCTGATTATACATTTCCTTCACTGTAGATAGCTTCATTTCTGCCAGTAGCTCCATTCCTGCTGCTGAAGAAAGACCTGGATTTTGAGACTTTATTTTATCCATTGATTGTTTAACTCGAACAAGAGTCTGATTAAATGTTTCATCGTCTTCCATTTTAATCACTGGCATTTCCATACCAGATAAGTTGCAAATAGCACCAGTTGTATAATTAGGCAGATATCTACGTAAATCAATTGTCAAACCAATCATTTTTTCTGCGGTGCGAGGTTCTGCATACACAGTGAAATGTGATAAAGCTCGGAAGTATGCAGTCATGATTACATCATTCAAGGTAGCCTGTTGTTCTTTTGTCCATTGGGTTAGACGTAAAGTTTGCTCATGGCTCAACCGCCTTACGGATATCTGGGGGAATTTATTTTTGTTAGGTTGAGATGGAAAAGACCATAACGATGCCTGTTGTTCTTTGTTAGGACGATACGCACTTTTTATGTCCGATACTCCAGCATATTTGAATACATGTGATTGATCTCGACACCTCTCATTTCCCTCACTGAATTCCTTTATAATTTGATTCTTAGATCGTCCCAATGAAAGGTGAGTATATATTGTTCCAAGTAATTTAATATATTCCTTGACTCCTGCACCATCTGAACATAGATGAGATAATTTCACAACTAACATTTCTGTTGTAGTGCCCCGTAATAATTTTGTTTGAACCATAGGCCCATGAATACGATCACCAGGTCCCTTAATAAAATCTATCGCCATTATTTCAATTTCTTGATTATTTCCTTCTGCAAAAAAGCAAACAGATGAGTTAGTGTCAGATGAATGTTCCTCCCAGTAAGGAATATCATTTTCTACAAACCGACTATTCAAAACTGGCTGCAATTGTAACGTTATCCCTACTGATTCTTCAAGGATTTCCTTTGATATACCTACAGGAAAATAAAGAACTGCATTAATTTGTTGATCTGCAGAATAAAGACCTAATACATAATTCATTCGATCTTGAGGTGTTACTGAATACTTTCTTTGTTCCATAATCCCGTCCCCCTTTAGGATTTTTTGTATACCCCTATTTTCCATATGCTTGTAACTTTTCTAACCATTTTTCTTCAAGAGCTGATAACACATATTTTTTGAACTTTTTAACGAAATCATCTTCTCCGTATTGGTTTCATTCTTCTTGCAGATGATATATCCATCATTCCCTTAACATTATCCACCTTAAAAAACCAAACAAAAATGAGTTAAGTTTGATAATACCTAAACATTTTATAATAATGTTTATGCATTATCAACAAGACAAATGAATCATTTTTATATCTGTAAATAAAAAACAATATATTCAAGGGCTACTTCATACTAAAAGGTTGATGAGCATGTGGTGGATACTTTAAAAATTTTATAAAATCATGAAATTTATAGATATAGCAGATTCTCTTTATTAATAAAATAAATCATTTGTATGTACGTTTATTCACGCACATACAAATGATTTATAAAGCCACAATTAAATAAAAACATCTTTTCTGTTACGATAACATCATTTCCATATCTTCTGCTGCAGTTGTAATCAATTTCAAACCGAATGTTTCTTGTAATACATCAAGCACACCAGCCGAAATAAATTCAGGTGCCTTTGGACCGATGCGAATATCTTGAATACCAAGACTAAATAGCCCAAGTAAAATCGCAACAGCTTTTTGTTCAAACCATGATAGTACAATACTAACTGGCAATTCGTTCACTTCGCATTGAAAAGCATCCGCTAAAGCTACTGCTATTTTTACTGTAGAAATTGAATTATTGCATTGCCCTAAATCAATGTAACGTGGAATCTCTGTACCAGGTACAACACCGTAATCCACATCATTAAAGCGGAATTTCCCGCAAGAAGTCGTTAAAATAACTGTTTCTGGTGGAAGTGACGTTGCTAATTCACGATAATATTCTCCGCCTTTTCCCGGGGCGTCACAACCTGCGATGACAAAGAAACGCTTAATCTTTCCTTCTTTTACTGCCTCAATAATTTCTGGAGCTAATGATAATACTGTATTATGATGGAACCCTGTTACTAACTGTTCATCCGACTCCATATGTACTTCTGGAAGTTCTAACGCTTTTTGAATCAACGGTGCAAAATTATCATTTTCAATTTTTTGTACACCTTCTAAGCCTGCAATATCATATGAAAAGAATCGATCAGAGTATGACCCTTTAATTGGCATAACACAATTCGTTGTCGCTAATATGGCACCTGTAAATTTTTCAAAAAGACGTCGTTGATCATACCATGCCTTACCAATGTTTCCTTTTAAATGCTTATATTTTTTCAGCTGTGGATAACCGTGTGCTGGTAACATTTCAGAATGCGTGTAAATATTAATTTCTTTTCCTTCTGTTTGTTTTAATAACTCTTCTAATGCAAATAAATTATGACCAGTAACTACAATTGCCTTACCTTCCACATAGTTTTGTGTAATTTGAACAGGCTCTGGAACACCAAAGTGATTCGTATGTGCCTCATCTAGCAACTCCATTACTCGTAAAGCCGATTTCCCAACTTTCATAGCCATATCAATATGTTCTTGTTCGTTAAAGTTAGAATTGGTTAATGTCATATACAGTGCTTCTTGCGTCGTAGCATCTACAAATGCATCCGTATATCCTAGCTGAGCAGCATGCGTACGATAAGCAGCAATTCCTTTTAATCCAAACACAATCGTATCTTGTAAACTTGCAATTGTTTCATTTTTACCGCAAACACCTATTACTTTACATCCGCCTGTTGGCGTTTGTTCACATTGATAACAAAACATGATCATCCCACCCTCTCCCAATCATTCCTTACAAATCAAGCATAGTACCCATTTTGAAAAAAGGATGTGACATCAATCACAATAACATATAAAAATTTGTGATAGTTCACATTGTTGACATAATATTTTTACTGTATCCTAATATTTATGCTTGCACATGATTTATTTGCATCATATATCGGTGCACTTTTAAAGAATACAAATATCATATCCACCTAACATTTCACAAAATTTTCCTTACTGATGGTACAATTAAAGTTATGGAGGGTAACTAACTGTTACGATGTATTTAACCAATTATAACGAAAGTTAATTAAATATATCAGTAAGCCCTGCTAGTCAAGTGATTGGCTAGTAAGTGAGGGTTAACTGCGGGCAATCCCTAAAGCTGATTGAACTACAACGTGGCTAGAAATGGCGAGCGTGAATGTTGCGAAAGCAGAAAAAATCAATCAGATGGTGCAAGGTTAAATCCTAAACACTAGAACAATGGGTCTTCCGCCTCGAATCATCTAAATCAAAATGGATAAGATGAACGTTCAACGACTATCTCGTATAACTGACGAGAGTACACCACAAGCCTATGGTGGTGGAAAAATCCTCTATCTTTAAGTAGATAAACATATAGTCTGCGCTCATGTGAAAACATGAGAAGTTCATAAGAGAACTGGCTAAGGAATTGCGCCCTTAGTTGAACAAGATAAATTTTATTGAATCTATCAAACTTCATTGAAAATATCGAACGTACGTGCTACGTTTGGTTCGATGAGGTGAGAATAATAATGAAATTTTCACGAGTTAGTCAAGTATCAGAATTAACAGGTTTGCATCCGAGTAGTCTAAGGAGAATGCCGGTGGAACACGCTACGATTCAGAAGAACAAATCTTTCATTAAAGGAGTTACATTCTGATGATATTGGCGAAGAAAGTCAGACTAATTCCAACGCCTGAACAAGAAAAAGTGCTTAGAAACCATGCTGGTGCTGCAAGATTTGCTTATAACTATTGTAAAAGAATGAGTGATCGATACTATAAGCTATTTGGAAAATCTGTTTCACAGTTAGCTTTACAGAAACGATTTACAAAGATCAAGAAGCGAAAGAGATATGAGTGGTTAAAAGACATTAATGCACAAGTTCCCAAACAGGCTTCAAAAGATTTTGATACGGCGAGAAAATATTCGTTCAAAAAGTATAAAAATGGTTCTCACACTTCTTATAAATCCAAAAAAGATGTAATCCAAGGATTTTATGCCAATTATGAAAGACTGATTATAGGAAAGAAAGTAGTTGATATTCAGTCCATTGGTGAAGTGAAAACAAGCCAACAACTACCAAGAAACAAAAAACCATCCAATCCAAGAGTTACATTTGACGGTCGTCACTGGTGGATGAGTGTAGGATTCCAAGAAGACTTTGAATCCCAAGAACTAACCGATGAGTCGATTGGTGTGGATGTTGGTTTAAAAGAGCTGTTTGTAGCTTCTAATGGTATGAAAGAACGAAATATAAACA